>NZ_JAGWCV010000047.1:0-27538 GCF_020657735.1 Clostridioides sp. ZZV15-6383
CAATAAGTTTTTTTAATATTTCGTTTTTGTTAAACATAAAAAGTGTGCACCTTCCTTTATATAGTGATATTTAATATTTTAATTATCACCACTTTTTAGAAGAATACACACTTTATTTTAAAGACCCTAATATTTGTAGAATATATTACAAATAAATCAAAAACCTCACATAATTTTCATATTAATTATCAATTAAATTCACACACAAGAGTTATCATATAAACATAGAAGATAGTAAAACTAGCTTAAAAACATAATATAATACCCTATACAAAATAGTGGCAACTCTCCCTCACATACTCAATTGTTGCCACTATTTTAATTTTTTGTATAAAACAAAAAACTCCACCATAAAGTGGAGTCTTCTATAAATCTCATCTAACCTTTAAACACTAAGCTTTAAAACAAATAGAATTTTTAACCGCAAGCTTTCTATTTATCTTAGCAACCTTAATCTTAATCTTATCCTTCAAAGGAATACATCCTATATTACTTTCACTTTTCACATTAACACTTCCAACAAACTTACCAGAATCATTATAATACTTTGCAACACCAACAATATCTCCCTTGTGAATAGGATAATTCATATTTTTAAACACTATCTTAGGATTGATATTCTCGTTATCTGAAACAATGCCATACAAATCTTTATCAACCTTAACCGTTATTTTAAAATCATCAATACCATCAACACAAGGAGTCTCTATAATATCACCCTTATTAGCTATCTTTTTAGAATGAAAATTATCTTTACCATACTTCAATAAACTAGCAGAAGAAGAAATTCTATTCTTATTATTACCATCACCAAGTACAACACCTATCAATCTATGTTTTCTTTCATTTTTAGCATCTTTAGGTACCATCATAGAAAATGCAAGACAATATCCAGCATTATCTGTATAACCTGTCTTTATTCCATCAACGCCAGGTACTGAAACAAGTAGAGGGTTTGTGTTATAATGTGTAAAATCTTTCTTAGTATCATTATATACTTGCATAGTAGTTATTCTAGTAACTTGATTTTCATAATGGTCATACATATACTTTCCAAGTGTAACTATATCATGAGCTGTTGATATATTCTCAATAGGAGGTTCTTTATGTTCTGGGTCAGTATATATAGGAAGACCATTTGGGTTAAAATAATACGTATCAAGCATTCCTATTTCTTCAGCTTTTTTATTCATCATCTTTACAAAACTCTTTTCAGTTTTACCAATATGTTTAGCTATAGCAATAGCAGCATCATTTCCAGATACTAACATAAGACCTTGCATAAGTTCTCCTAGAGATATTTCATCACCATCTTTAAGTTTACAAGTAGAACCTCCTACTGAAGCTGTAGACTTGTCTATTTTTACGATATCAGTCTCTTTTACTTTATTTTTATCAACTGCTTCTATTGCCAATAAAAAGGTCATCATTTTACTTAAACTTGCTAGAGGCATTTTTTCATCGCTGTTTTTTTCAAATAATATTCTTTTAGTTTCCTGGTCTATAAGCAGTGCTGCTCTTGAAGAGTTTGGTACTGGTGGAGTATCTGCAAATGCAAATCCAGGAGTTATAAATAGAAAAATTAATGCAAGTATTGTTAACTGTTTTATTTTTCCTTTCAAAATCTCATCCTCCATTTCATATATTAATTAACAGGCACAAAATAGGTGCTGTAAGTTTTATTTATTTAGATATTCATTAATCATATCTATTATATAGGCAATTTCTTCATCTGGTATCGAAATATTAAAATAAGCCTCTGTTGACTTGAAGGCCTCACGTATTAAATTATAAAGTTCATAATTTTTACTAATTAACGCAGTAATATTATTATATGGAAAAGTTGTATTTTTAAAACATCTTTCTATCATAAAAGAGCAATGTAGTATATAACCTAGTTTAAATTTGCTTTTTAAGTCTTCATCTATTAATTCTATTATTGAAAATAAGGATGAATTGACATAGTTGAATAATTTAACAGAGTCCAAAAGTTCTAAGTTTTGAGACATAAAGTTTATTATTAAGCTATTATATGATAGATTTGTTTCTTTTATATTGGTAATACTATTGGCATTAAATGTACCTTCTATTATTTTGTTTAACATATCTAAACCATATCCATTTAGTAGTTCTTCTATGTGTATAAATGGGGTATTAGCTACATTAAAATCTACACTGCCAACAACTGCCAAAATTTTAGTATTACTAAATTTATTTCTATACATTTTAAAACTCTCTATATTATGAGGAACTAAATTAATACTATATTTATTGATACTTTTAAGTGAAGAATTTATAAAATCTGCTATCTTCATAGCTGAACCATAACCTGTTATACAAGTCGTTATTATAGCATACTCTCTTGACTTTTCAGGATAATTTATTTCTGTTGAATCAATTGCTGCACGTCCAATATATGGATTTAAAGAACTTAAAGAATTAGCTAATTCATCCAAAGTCATTTCTGGTAGTGTACTTTTTCTTACTGCTTCTAAAACTATTGGAGTAGACACCATTTCAATTGAACGAGTTTTAATTTTTGTTTTCTCCGAAATAAGTTCTCCAAAAGCTATAAGAGAGCCCATATCTGTTAAAAGAAGTACACCCTTACCTTCGTCACATTCTTTTACCAATTCTATAGCTTTATCAAGTATAGTACTTACCTTTACATCAAGAGGCATGTCAATTGCATTACAGTGGTTTGTACCAAGCAATGAATTTGCTACATCACACATACTGCTTGCTGTTGAATTTCCATGAGCAAGTATTATGACCCCTATACTTTCAGATTGATTATTTTGTTCAAGATATGTGCTATTTAAGAACATAGATATAAATTTTACCTCATCTTTAGGTAAAGATGTTTGTAAGTCATTTTCAATTATACTTAAAACTATTTTAGCTATATTTAAATCTTTCTCTAAGAAAATTTTGTCATTATATAAATTGTACTTAGGATTATATGTGTCTTGATTTATATTTTCTATAAGTGCACTTATATGCATTGAAAGAGCAATATAAGTCTGTTTTGTATATTTGTTTCTCGATATTTTTTCAGCCTCTTTTAAAGAATGTTCAACAGCATAGTAAATCTTTGGATTGATTACCTTAAAAATTTCATTACTTGTATAATCAGAATTAGTTACTGAAGATATTGAAAGTAATTTTGTAGAGTACTTTTCCATGTAATTTATAAACATACTCCTTATATCATTTTCCAGATAAGGAATCTCTGTAGAATATTTAAACCCATTGTTTTGTACATCTATATTGTATTTAGATAGTTCCTTTGTATATTCAACCTCTAAGTTGTTACCATTAAATTCATAAAAAAGCATATAATCAAGTTCTGATAATTTATTTAGATTACCACGATTTTCATTCAATTTTAAAAGACCAGTATAGATGTAATCAGGAACAAGAGACAAATCTATTTCTATATTATCTTTGAGCTCAGTCTTGTAATTTAAAAAGGCTCTTGCACTCATAAGTTGTATGTCAGATTTAAGTTGACCTATGTTACCAAAACAATCATAAAGGAGTAATGATTTAATTACATCTTTGTGAACTCTTATCGTTGCATTGGTGTATTTTGACTCTATAATAAAGAAGTATTTAATAAGAGATAATCTTTCTTTTAAGGACCTATCCTGTAAAGCAGGTAGGTTAATTGTAACAGGTATTCTTCTTAAAAAAGTCCCAAGTAGGGAAGAATGTATATCTTCTGTTGTGGCACACACAATAAAAACAGTAGCTTTGTGTACAATATCGGATTCTCCTAATCGTCTGTATATGCCTTTGTCCATCAAAAGAAAAAGCATCTCTTGACCTTCTGGTGGTAATCTGTGTATTTCATCTAAGAATAATATACCTCCATCAGCCTGTGTAACTATCCCGAATTTATCTTTATTAGCACCAGTAAAAGAACCTTTAACATAACCAAATAAATTACTTAATAGTAGACTAGCATTTTCTGCATATTCAGCACAGTTAAATACTACGAATTTACTTTTAGAGGAAAAGACTCCACTTTCTACAGCATATTTATACATTGTTTCGGCAAATGTACTTTTTCCAACACCAGTAGGTCCTATGAGTAATGTATTAAGACCTTTTGGAGGGTAGAGTATAGCAGATTTAGCTTTTTCTATAGCTAGCTTAAGACTAGAATCATGTCCAAGTAATGTCGAAAAAATATCTTCTGAGGCATTTTTTCTTGATTTAAATAGTTCATTACAATTGCTTATAGAAAATTCAGAGCTGTTTAAAGTACGACCAATTAAATTTTCAATAACACCAGCATGTAAAAATAAAATGGGTTTGCCAGGTATTTTTATAACTTTTTTCTCATTGTATAGGTTATTTAATTCTTTACTGGTATTACTTCTATCAAGAGATGAATGGTTAGCAATTTCTATAGTAGTGAATCCTGCTTTCTCTGATTGAAGGTCTTTTAAAGTTATATTTTCACATAATTTATGTAGTGATAATAGAACTTTATCTTTTCTTAACATATGCTGTCTCCTTTCTTTATATTTAAGTTATATTAAATATATTATAATATATCTTCAGTATTAAAATAAGGTTTATAGTGGATATTTTACTTTTTAATATGTTGTTTTGTGTAATGTATGGTGTTAAAATAAGAGTTACATTATATTAGACATAGATTTTTATGAATTTAAGTAAGGTATTATGTTGTTATACAAAGAAATATAAGTTTTTTAATATGTTTCAATATATGTAGTATCATTTATTAATGTATAATTGATATATATTAAGAGAAATAAAAGTGAATAATAAAGTTGTGTACAGCTTAAATATATACTTTTACACACATTTATAATTATCTTCTATATTGTAAAATAATATTTTGTGTTGTAAAGATTTAGGTATTAAGTTGCTGTAAAGATTAGAAATCAAAAAACGAGAAATATAGATAATTTTATTAGAATAAAATGCTGTACAATTTAAAAGGTTATATAAATGGTTGAAAGTGTTTGTAAAGTATTAATTCAGCCATTTTATGGTGTAAATAACTTTAAAGTTTGGTTTTGACAAGCATAAAAAACAAGTTTTTTCATAAAATGTAAATATTGGATATTGTTTATTTAAAATAGTTTAAATAAACAATATCTTGTAATAAAATATGAATAACACTATAAAAGAATGGGAGATATGTTTTGTGGATATAGATAGAATTTTAAACTTTTCCTCAAACGCAGGTAAAGCCATGTTGCAAAGTGGAGGAGAAACTTATAGAGTTGAAGAAACGATAACTAGAATATGTCAATCTTTTGGAATAGACCATGTAGACGTATTTGCGACTCCGACAGCTGTAATGGCATCTGTGTTTGTAGATGGGAAATTACATTCAGCAATTAAAAGAATAAGCTCAAGGAGAGTAGACCTAAACTTGGTTCATGAGGTTAACTCATTATCAAGAGCAATAAGTATAAACAATCTAGATATTGAATTATGTGAGAAAATTTTAGATGAGATAAGTGAAGATAACTATTACTCAGATTTAATAACAATATTTTTTGCAGGTATTGCAGCAGCGACTTTTTCGATATTATTTGGAGGAAATATAGAAGAGTTTATAGCTACATTTACTGTGGGAATTCTGACTAAGTTTGTTACTATGTACTTAAGTAAATCCTCCCTCAATGATTTCTTTGTAAATGCAATAGGAGCAGTTATTATAGCTTTTTGTTCAATTGTAATTTTGAAGCTCGGATTTATAAAGACACTAGACCATCTAATAGCAGGAGCAATAATGCTCTTAGTTCCTGGGCTCGCTTTGACTAATGCACTAAGAGATTTATTAGATGGACAATTAATTTCTGGTCTTGCAAAATTAGCAGAAGTATTTTTTATAGGTGTGTCTATAGCAGTAGGAATGTTCTTGGTACTTGGATTGTACTTCAAATTAGGGGGGATATAAATGCATTTGTTTATAGAAGTAATAGCAGCTTTTTTTACAGCCTTAAGCTTTGGAGTGCTATTTAATATGAAAGGAAAGAATTTGATACTGTCAGGTATAGGTGGTAGTATAGCTTGGTTTTCATATAAATTTTGCTTAAATATAGGAGTAACAGAAAATCTATGTTTTTTTATAGCTACAGTTTGTTTTGCAATATATTGTGAGTTATGTGCCAGAATTTATATGACTCCAGCGACTACATTAAGTGTTTGTTGTTTGATAATATTAGTACCTGGTTATGGAATATATAATACTATGTACTCTGTATTAACTAATAATTATATCAAAGCAGTAGAGTATGGTGTGAGTACATTATCATGTGCAAGTTCAATCGCATTAGGATTGGTATTTATAACTACTGTATTTAGAAAAGTCAACTTATATGGAGTGATTACAAAAATAAAAGAAAATGAAAAATATAAAAAGAATATAAATAAAATTAAATCGCAAAAATAGAAAAAATTGACTTTTAGATAAAAGGATGATAATATAATAACATAAAATAGAATAAGAGTATCCAAATTAAAAAAGATATTCTTATTCTATAAACGTAATTTTTTTTATTTCAAAAAACTGACAACTTGCATTACGAGTGTAAGTTTTAGTGTTCAGTTTGCACCAAAAAATTTGTACCAATGTTAGGAACCTTAATTTAAAATTAAAAGGGGGAAGATTTCAAAATGGAAAAGCTGTCGGATAAGAGAAGAGTCAAGGCAGTAAGTATGGAAACCTTCGTATTTATTGTACTATTGGCAGTAGGATTTGGATATGTAGGAAGCATCATGGGTGCAGGAATGATGTTTAAAGTAATAATGAGTACAGCGCATGCGCTTTTATTAGACACAGTATTTTTAATAATGGCGATGGCAGTTCTTGCAGGTGCACTTAGTGCATTGCTTTCAGAATTTGGAGTAATATCTTTAGTTAATAAGATATTTAAGGGTCTTATGAGACCTATATGGGGCTTACCTGGTGCTAGTATAGCAGGAGTAGTTGCAACATATTTATCTGATAATCCAGCTATTATACCATTTGCTAAAGACAAAACATTTACACAATATTTTAAGAAGTATCAAGTACCTGCTCTATGTAATTTAGGAACAGCCTTTGGTATGGGACTTATTGTAACAACTTTTATGATAGCTCAAGGTAAAGAATATGTACTACCAGCTATAATAGGTAATGTTGGGGCAATAATAGGTAGTATTATTAGTGTTAGAATTATGTTGACTTTTACTAAAAAGTATTATAATTATGACCCTAAAAATGATACTGAAAAGCAAGTAAATGATAAAGGTGCAAAGATTGAAGAGTTTAGAGAAATAAGAGATGGTAATGTATTCCAAAGAGCATTGGATGCTATACTTGAAGGTGGCAAGTTAGGTGTTGAAATGGGTATGGCTATAATACCAGGAGTTTTAGTAGTTTGTACATTAGTTATGTTATTAACTTTTGGGCCATCTACAGACCCTGCTACAGGTCAAGCTGTTTACACAGGAGCTGCATATGAAGGTATAAAATTATTACCTGCTATTGGTGATAAAATTAGCTTTATAATAGAGCCATTATTTGGATTTACATCACCAGAAGCAATAGCATTCCCTGTAACTGCATTAGGTGCTGTTGGAGCAGCAATATCTTTAGTACCAGAATTTATAAAATCAGGTGCTATAACTCCTAATGATATAGCAGTATTTACAGCAATGGGTATGTGTTGGAGTGGATACCTAAGTACACACATAGGGATGATGGATGCTTTAGAGGCAAGACCATTAGCTGGTAAAGCTATACTTTCACATACAATAGGTGGTTTATGTGCAGGTATATGTTCCCACTTTATATTTATGCTTGTTGGATAGAAATATTCTATAAATCAAATATTAAGATATTATAATTTATAAAATTGAATAAAACTAATGATTTAAGTATGTAAAAATTAAATTAGTAATTTAAATATATAGAGGTGCTGTTTTGAAATAGAGATTTATTTTCATTTTAAGACAGCACCTTTTAGTAATTTAAGTACATTAATTAAATGTATTGATTGAATTTATTATGATAAAATTGTATTATATACAATAGAGCCAATTTAAACAGTAACAATAAGGAGGAATTGTAGTAAATGAAAAAGGAACGACTACAACATGAAGACTTAAAAGAGTACGATTATGACGAAGATGACTATCTCAGTAGAAGAGTAATTATTAAGGACTTCATAAAAACTATATTGGTTATGATGGTTGCTACTGGAATATCAGTAGTTTTTGAAAAAGTAGGTTTTAATGAATCTAATATTATACTAGTATACATATTAGGTGTACTATTTGCTACAAGCATAACATATGGGTATTTTTTTGGAATACTTTCTTCAGTAATAGGAGTGCTATCATTTAACTTTTTCTTTACACACCCATTATATACTTTTTTAGCTTATAGAAAAGATTATCCTATGACTTTTTGTATTATGCTTATGGCAGCGATTATAACAAGTACCCTAACTTCTAGGATAAAAAGAGAAGTAAGACTTTCTCATAAAAGAGAAAAGATGATAAGACTACTTTATGAGAATAACAAAACATTACTTAAAGCAAAAAATAAAAATCAAATTATTGAATTTTGTGGGTCTAATTTAGTGAATATATTAAATAGAACTGTTATAGTTACCATTGCAGATGGTAATAATAATCTAGGTAAGCCAAGTATTTATATTTGTAATAATGATGGAAGTGAGAATATATTCCATTCAGTATTAGAAAAGGAAGCTATAAAAGAAGCTTTTAGGACAGGTAATCCAGTTGGAATTGGGACAAAATATTGTAAAAATAGCAGTGCATATTACTTTCCTATAAAAGGGCAAGAATCAAATGTTCTTGGTGTTATAGGTATTGCATGTTTTAAAATAGATATTATTACAGAAAATGAAAAGATACTATTAGAAGCAGTTTCGACACAGGTTGCGTTGGCAATTGACAGAGAAAATTTATTTGAAAAGAATAAAAAAGCAAATCTCGAGGCAGAGAGGGAACGTTTAAGAGGAAACTTGCTTAGATCAATTTCTCATGACTTAAGAACTCCACTTACAAGTATATTGGGGTCATCTTCAACTATGCTTGAAAATGATGATGTAATAGATAAAGAAACTAGAGTAGAATTATTGAAAAATATATATGAAGATACGAGTTGGTTAACTCATTCTGTTGAGAATATACTTAGTATGACCAGAATAGATGAAGGAAAATTGGATATTGAAAAACGACCAGAGGTTGTTGATGAAATAATAGCTGAATCCATATTAAGAGTCAAAAAATTTGCCAATAGCAGAGATATACAAACTAATATTCCAGATGAGATAATAATAGTTCATGTAGATGTATTATTAATAGAGCAAGTTTTAGTAAACTTAATTGATAATGCTATAAGGCATACACCTAAGAATTCTAATATAGAATTAACTGTAAGAAAAGAATCAAAGCAAGTACTATTTGAAGTTTCAGATAATGGAAAAGGAATACCAAATGAAGATATCAATAATATATTTAATAGATTTTATACTAAGAATAAGTCTAGAAATCTTGAAAGAAGAGGTATTGGTCTTGGATTAGAGATATGTAAATCTATAGTAGAAGCTCATGGTGGAGAAATTGTCGCCTTTAATAATCCTTCTGGAGGAGCTACATTTAGATTTAGTATACCTATATATGAGGAGGAGGCGAAAGACGAGTGGAAATAAAGCCATTAGTTCTAATTGTAGAAGATGATAAACCAATTTGTAAATTTATAAAAGTATCTCTTGAAACTCAGAATTATAGGTGTGTAGAGACGGATAATGGAGGAACAGCCATATCGCTTATACATTCTCTTGACCCAGATTTAATAATTTTGGATTTAGGACTACCAGATATTGATGGAATTGAGGTAATAGGACGAGTTAGAGCTTGTGCTAAAACTAATAAAATAATTGTTGTTTCAGCAAGGGAACTTGAGAGGGATAAAGTTGAAGCTTTAGATGGAGGAGCAGATGATTATTTGACTAAACCTTTTAGTGTAACAGAGCTTTTAGCTAGGGTACGTGTAGCCCTTAGAAATAAAGTTCAACAAGACAATATGAACAATGATGTTCCAAAGTCTTTTGAAGTTAAAAATCTAAAGGTAGATTATGAAAATCATATTGTGTCAATTAATAATGAAGAAATACATTTAACTCCAATTGAATATAAGATTATTGAATTGATGTCTAAGTATTCAGGAAGAGTCTTAACTCATAAATTCATAATAGATAAAGTTTGGGGAAATTACTATGAAAGTGAAAACCAGTCATTTAGAGTTTTTATGGCAAGCATAAGAAGAAAAATTGAAAAGAATCCTGCTCAACCAGAATATATTTTAACAGAGGTTGGAGTAGGTTATCGTATGGCAGATGAATAGTTACTAAATGAAGATGAATAGTAAGCATATAGAAATTATTTATTGTATGAGAAAATATAAGTACTTTAAATCAAATAGAAATAGTTATGTATATTTTATAATGAAGGGGGTGTCTCAAAGTGAACTTTTTAGTTCATGAGGCACTCTCTTTTGTATGAAATAAAATATATTTTTATTATTTCAACAATGAAAAAGAGGATTATCTTTATTTTGAGACACCCTCATCTTGAATTCACATAGCTATTTTTCTAAAAGAACGCTAAGCATTTAATTATGGGACTCCATGATTTCTATATCACCAATGATATATTTTCAGTAAATTTTCTTGTTTAAACTTATATAATTATTGTTAAATATATCATTTATGTGTATAATCTCAATTTAATATCTTTTTTTTGATATAAAAAAATTGCCCTTTTTTATCTTTTTATGTTAACCTTTATGCTATTATATAATATATCAAAAGAATAATCTGAATAATTTATTATGACTGGAGAGATTTTAAAAGCTTTAAAAATTCAATCTGGATAAAAGGAGATATACATAAATGGATGTGATAAATTTAATAGATGAGTTGGATGAAATTGTATATGTTTCTTCTTTGGATACATATGAGCTTTTATATATTAATAAAATTGGGAAAAAGGTAATGGGGATTAATGATATCTCACATAGAAAATGTTATGAAGTATTACAAGAGAAAGATTCTCCTTGTGAATTTTGTACAAATTCTATTTTAAAAGAAGATGAATATTACATATGGGAAAATACAAATACTCGAACAAATAGACACTTTATATTAAAGGACAAGCTAATTAAATGGGAAGGCAAACCTGCACGATTAGAAATAGCTCTTGATATTACAGAAAAGGAAAATATAAGTAAATCAATAGCAGAAAAATTAGAAATAAAAGAGTTATTAGTTGGATGTATTAAACATCTTATAACAGAATCTAATTTTTCTGATGCTGTAAATCTTGTATTAAGCAATATTGGTAAATTTCACAAAGCTGATAGAGCATATGTTTTTGAAGTATCAGAAGATAGAAAAAAAGTAACTAATACATATGAATGGTGTAATGAAGGTGTTGGTGAACAAAAACAGTCACTAAGAAATCTTGATATTGAAGAGTTGAAAAATTGGTTTTTGTTATTCCAGCAAAAGGGCTTTATAATACTTGACAACATAGAAAATATAAAGGAAACACAGCCAATGGAATATGAAATTTTAAAGCCTCAAAAAATTAAAAGTTTAATGGCTTCTTCATTAAAACAAGATGATAAAATAATTGGATTTATTGGAGTAGACAATCCACATAAGGCTATTGGAGACACTTCTCTTTTGACATCACTATCTTATTTTTTGTTAACTGAGATGAAAAAAAGAAAAGTAGAAAATAAATTGAATTATATGAGCTACTATGACTTCTTAACTGGTGCATATAATAGAAATAAATATATTAAGTATATAGAAAGTTTTCACAAAGATAAAGTTAAATCTATGGGAGTTGTATTCATAGATATAAATGGATTAAAAGACATTAATGATAACTTTGGGCATGCTAATGGGGATTCTGCCATTATGTCAGTCTGTGTAATAATAAAAAAATACTTTAATTCTCACAATGTTTACCGTATTGGAGGAGATGAATTTGTTGTATTATGTGAAGATATCTCAAAACAATTGTTTGAAGAATTAGTAATTTGGTTAAGTGAAGAATTTAAAGAAAATATGGTGTACAGTGTGTCAATAGGAGGTATTTGGAGTGAAGATAATATTGACATAAATAAATTGATTAAAATTGCTGATGAAAGAATGTACCAAGATAAGAAAAGATATTATAATAAGAATAAACTTAGAGATAGTAAAATAGAGGTAATTAGCGATTTAACCGATTCAACGAATAATGTTTTATTTAAACATAGAGATTTAAATAACGAGGTGTATTTTGAATCTTTAATGATAGAGGGGTATTCTAAGGCTTATGAAAAACTAGCTTATAATACATATGATATAATTTTGTCTATTTGTATAGATAAAAATTTAATTACCCCAATTTATCAATCAGAGAACAATATTTTTAATTTTCCTATAAAGGAGAATTCTGAGAAAACTTTCTCATACATCAAGAAACATTTGATTCATCCTGATGATAGAATATTATTTGATAGTAACACCCATCTAAAATCTATTGATAGTTTTAATAATAGTAAACAAGACGATTTAGAACTAAATTTTGAGTATAGGCGTTTAGGAACAGATAAAAGGTACTATTGGGCATTAATTTATATGCTGAAGATGAGTAGTAAGAATAAGTTAGGTGAAAAACAGACACATATTTTAGTTGCTATTAAAAATATAGACCATCTTATGCAAATACATAAAAATCAAAAGGATATATTGACGGGGTTATATAATTATGAAGGTTTTTGCGAACAAACAAGTCTGTTACTAAAAAAGTACCCTGACAAACGCTATGTTATTATAATGATGGATATAGATAAGTTCAAGGTAATTAATGATATTTATGGCATTAGAGGAGGAAATAAAACTTTAATATATATTGCAGAATTGATTCAAAAAAACACTGGTGCTAATAGTATATGTTGTCGTATGTATGCAGATGTATTTTGTATCTTCTATGAGAGTTACTCTGATAGAGATGTTCATAGAGTAATTTATAAGATTACAAATAGCTTAAATAGGAAACAATTTGAATATATGTTAGTACCATGTTTTGGGATTTATAAGATTTTAGATAATCATATCTCAATTACAAATGCGTGTGAAATGGCCGGGTATGCCCATAAAAAAGTAAAGAAACAGAGTATGAATCATTATATGTTTTACGATGAAACTATAAGAAATGATGCACTTGAAGAAAAACAGATGGAAAGAGAAATGGAATCTGCGCTTGAAGATGGGCAATTTCATGTATATTTACAACCTAAGTATAATCTTAAGACAAATAAAATTGTTGGGGCAGAGGCACTAGTTAGATGGATTCATCCAGAAAAAGGTATAATACCTCCTATTAAATTTATTTCACTATTTGAAAAGAATGGGTTTATTATTAAATTAGATATGTATGTATGGGAACAAGTGTGTTCTTTAATTAAAAAATGGATACATTTAGGTGAAGAGCCAGTTCCTATTTCTGTAAATGTATCGAGATTACATTTGTATAATCCACACTTTAAAGATATTGTTTTGAATTTAATAAATAAATATAGTATACCAAAATCATTTTTAGAATTAGAGCTTACAGAGAGTTTATTTATTAAAAATATAAAGCTATTTGCTAAAGTAATAGCTGACCTTAGAATGGATGGCATTATTTTAAATATGGACGACTTTGGTTCGGCATATTCTTCATTGAACATGTTAAAAAATATTAATATTGATACATTAAAGATAGATTGTGGTTTCTTTAATGAAGAAGGAATCACAGAAAGAGAAAAAATAGTTTTAAAGCATACTATATCTATGGCAAAAGATTTAGATATGGATGTAGTTGCAGAAGGTGTAGAGACAAAAGAGCAAGCTGAATTTTTAGTTAGTTTGGATTGTGTAGTAATTCAAGGTTATTACTATTGTAAGCCTATTCCAAGTGATGATTTTGAGAAATTACTTTATCAGTTAAATAAAAGTAGAAAATAATGAGGATATAATTTTTAGAAAGTATAATATTTATGGATTAGGAGCGAAGTTTATGATAGTGGGTATTATAGGTCCTTCAGACTCTGGGTTGAAGATAAAGGATGATTTAAAACAGATAGACAGTGATTTAAAAACTAAAATATATGTAAGAGAAAAAGTTGTAGATACAATAGAAGTTATTTCTAAATGTGAAGATGAATGTGATGCTATTATATTTACAGGATGTGCGGTTTATGAGTTTATAAAATCTAAATATGAGATAAGTAAGCCACATTCATTTGTGCCAAGAAGTGGGACAAGCATAATGAAGGCATTTTGGGCAATAGAAAGTGCAAATATAAAGATAGATAAATTTAGTATAGATGTAGTTGATAGATATGTTGTGGAAGATGCACTTAAAGAATTTGATATTAAGGCAACAAGTGTATTTTGTAATCCATTTTCTTTGGAAGTAGGGGAGTCTGAACTTGTAGAATGGCATATAAAATTATTTGAAGAAAAGAAGACCGATATAATGTTAACTGGCTTTGGTGCAGTATATAATGAATTAAAAGAAAGAGGTTATCCTGTATTTCGTTTACAAGCTACAATACAATTAATCAAAGAAAGTTATGAGAAAGTAAAGAGTGAATATGCTCTAAGTAAGGCAAGATTTTCTCAAATTGCTGTTGAAATATTGAGTCTAATAGATTATAAAGAGAAGATAGATAACTATTATTCTGACATGATAAAAAAATCAGATATGGATAAGCTTGTAGTAAACTATGTGAGGAGTATTCAAGGTTCCTTATTTTTACTTGGAAGAAATGATTATGTTGTATTTGTTCATAAAGGGGTAGCTGACAATGAGTATAATTATGATAAGTTATTTAATTTAAAGAGAGAGATAAAAGATATGGGCTTTTCTCTTAGTATAGGAATTGGTACAGGAGTAACTGCGTATCAAGCTGAGAATAATGCACATAAAGCATTAAGACACTCCATAGATTCAAAAGAAATTGGTATATATTTAGTAGATGAAGATGAAAACATAAGAGGACCTTTAGCTTCAGAAAACGAATTAAATTATTCTTTAATGTTATCTGATGAAAAGGTAATAGAAATATCTAAAAAGACTGGAATGAGTTGTGAATCAGTTGCAAAAATTATTGCTATAAGTGAAAATAGAAAAAGCAAAATTTATGATTCAAAAGAATTAGCAGAATATTTAAACGTAAGTGAAAGAAGTGCAAGACGTATATTAAATAAAATAGTGAGTGCAGGTCTGGGCAGAATATGTGCAAAAGAAACTAGTATTGGTGGAGGAAGACCAAAAAATATTACTGAAATACTGTTTTAAGAGATTTCATGAAAATGTATAAATTACTATACTATAAATTACTGCAATAATTTACTATATAAAATACTAAAATTTATTATACAGAATGCTACAATAAGTTATTATATAAAATTACTAAAGTTTATTATACAAAATACTAAAACCTATGTAAAACAACTTTTAAGATATAACTTATAAAGTTGAAGATACATAGGTTTTTATTTTTATAATTTAAAGAGTTATATTATGATATTTATAATTTAATCATATGATAAACTATTTTAGCAGTATCATAT
Organism: Clostridioides sp. ZZV15-6383; assembly: GCF_020657735.1. Classification (NCBI taxonomy): domain Bacteria; kingdom Bacillati; phylum Bacillota; class Clostridia; order Peptostreptococcales; family Peptostreptococcaceae; genus Clostridioides; species Clostridioides sp. ZZV15-6383. The sequence continues at coordinate 15,687 of NZ_JAGWCV010000047.1, forward strand.
AATTCATCTATATTTACATATTCATTAACTGTGTGCACATCATACATACCTAGACTTAATATAGCACAATTATATCCAAGATTAGCTAATATATTTGCATCACTTCCACCACCAATTACCATTGGTTTTGGGACAACACCAACTTGTCTTATTGCTTCTTCACTTAACTTGAAAACATGACTATCTCTACTAAGTTCAAAACTAGGATAAGACATATTATGTTCAAAAGTATAGGTAGTATTAAATTTAGATGCAGCATCTTTACAACATTTCTCCATATGATTAAGCTCATATTCTAAAGTTTCAGGTATATGAGACCTAATTTCAGCAGTAAATGTAACCTTATCAGTTACTATATTTGTAGCCCCGCCACCTTCTATTTTACCTATATTTGAAGTAGTTAATGAATCTATTCTGCCTATGTGCATATTGCTTATTGCATGAGATGCTACCAATATAGCATTTAAGCCTTTTTCAGGCTCTATACCAGCATGTGCTTTTTTCCCATGAAAAGATATTTTTATAGATTGTTGAGCAGGAGCTTTGTATGCTATCGAACCAATAGCCCCACCAGAATCTAAAATCACCATATCTTTACAAGGTAAGTTGTCAGGATTAAAGTTTTTGACACCATGCATACCAGCTTCCTCACAGATTGTAAAACAAAGATAAATATCTCTATGTGGTATTTTCTCTGTAATGACATGTTCTAAAGCTTCAAGTATGGCAGCTATTCCAGCCTTATCATCTGCACCAAGTGTAGTAGTTCCATCACTTCTAACTACATTACCATCTAGTACTGGTTTTACACCTAAGCAAGGTTGAACTTGGTCCATATGTGCACATAAACAAAGCGGTCTACTTCCTTCTTCACCTTTTATATACGCAATTACATTACCTGTATTACCACCATATTTTTCACCAGCATCATCTATAATGGCATCTATGTTTCTTTCTTTTAAATAGTTTACCAACCACTTAGACATTTCTAATTCTTGATTAGATGGGCTATCAATTCTAACCATGTCCATAAAATTATTTATAAGTCTATTTTTATCTAACATAAGTTACTTCTCCTTTTAGAAAGATTTAAAAAATTACATACTATATGAAGGTAGTATTCCAGGTCCTAATGGAATATTAAACACCATAAATAATATAAGTAATATAGTCCATACTATTAAGAATGATATAGAGTATGGTATCATATTAGCAATTACAGTACCCATACCAGCATCTTTATCGTATTTTCTAGTGAATGCTAGTATAATAGGGAAGTACGGGAATAATGGGCTAAGTGGATTTGTGATACAATCACCTATACGATAAGCCATCTGAGTAAGTGCTGGATTGTATCCAACCATCATAAACATTGGTACAAATATAGGTGCAAGAATAGCCCATTTTGCAGATGCACTACCTATAAATAAATTTATAAAGCATGATAATATAATAAATCCTATCAATAATAAAGGTCCATTTATTCCTGCTGATTTTAAAAATTCTCCACCTTTTACAGCTAGTATCAGACCTAGATTACTATTTGTGAATAATTGTAAAAATTGTGAAGCAGCAAATGCTAGTATTATATATCCACCCATATCACCCATTGCACTAGCCATTATAGAGACAACATCCTTATCCTTCTTTATTTTACCTATAGTCTTTCCATATACAACACCAGGTATAAAAAATGCTAGTGCTATTATAGGTACCATACCTTTCATAAGAGGAGCATTGTTTGATAGCAAATCTCCTGTTTCTGGGTCAGCTAAGAATGGTTTTTTACCGATTACACTAAGGACTATTATAATAGCTACATATATTAATATGCTTATACCAGCTTTTTTAAGCCCTTTTTTTTCTACATCATTAAGACTCCCATCAACATCTAATTCTGCATTTCCTTCATATTTACCAAATCTAGGAGCTACAATTTTTTCTGTTACCCATGTTGCCAATAGTATTAGAACAAAAGTTGATGCTATCATAAAAAATAAGTTCATTGTTGCATTAGCTTGAAAACCAGAGTCAATCATTTGAGCTGCTGGAACTGTAAAGCTTGCAGCAAGTATATCATTGACACTTATCATAATGTTTGCGGCAAATCCTAGACAGACTGCTGCATATCCAGAAAATAAACCTATAAGTGGATGTCTACCAACACCAAGATATACAAGTGCAGCTAATGGTGGAAATAGTATTGTACCTGCATCAGATGCTATATTGGCAAGCATACCTATAGTCATTACAACAAGAGTTACTTTTGTTTCAGGAATCTTGCTTACTGATGCTTTGATTGTTGCTGTCATAAGTCCTGTTTTATCACATACACCAGCACCTATCATAGTTACTAAAACTAGACCTAAAGGAGCGAATCCCTGGAAATTACTAACTATGTTTCCTAAAAGAATTTGAAGCTGTTCTACAGTCAATAAATTTACAGCAGTTATAGTTTCGCCAGTACCAGGATGAACTACTGATATACCCATAGAACCAACTAGACTAGATAGTATAAGTAAAAGTACACATAACCCTAGAAATATTGTAACCGGGTCTGGTAATTTATTACCAACAGTTTCTATTCTGTTTAATGTCCTGTCAAAAAAGTTTTTCTTCTTAACTACGTTATCATTCATAATATCCTCCCTAATGTTTAAAAATATAATTAAAAAATAAGTATTGTGGTTCAATTTATAATGTAAATTCTGCTTGTCGATTTAAGACGTGTCCACAATATGTCCTAAAGAAAGTATAAAATAAACTTTTTACTGTGTCAATGCAATTTTCTGAATTTTCTGGTTGAGTAGTGTTAATTAAATATGTTTCAAGTAGATTAATGGCGAAAAATATCTGATAAATTTGGACAATATATATACTTTAAAGTTAATTTTAAAATAAAATTTTATAAAAAGCTAGTGGAAGATTAAGTTATTAAAACAAATAGTGTAACAAAATGTTGGGTTTTTGGAATAGCTAAAACTATCACTATACGTGAGGGTAAATATCTTTATCATATTTTTTATAAATAAATATCAAGGAGATTTTATAGAGGATAATATATTTTAGTAACTATTTATTGTTTATGTTTAATCTAAAAACTAAACGGAGAGAAGTATCCTGTTACAAAAATAAAGTGAAAGATAACAAAGGATGGTATAGCCTTTACAGCATATACCACCCTTAGTATTATGAAAATAATCTTTAACAGACTTATAAAGTTTTATCGTGTTTTTCTAGGAATGTTAGATATTCTTCCTTAGTCATAACTGGAGTAAAGGCATCTAATATATCTTTAGCATCCTTAGCATTATCAAAAAGAAGGTCTACAACTGTAAGTGCCATTGCTTTAGCAGGAATTATGTACGCTAAATCTTCATCAACTATTTCAAAATCTCTTGTATGAAGAGCACCTTTTACACCACCAATCATAGGGTGAAGAGTAGGCATTATATGAGATACATCTCCAAAATCAAAAGAACCTGTAAAGTCTCCACCATCAATAACTTTTCCTTTTAGACCTAAATCTTCAAGATTGTTTCTAAATAAATTATCAAGATTTTTATATCTTAATATTGGAAGATATCCAGGAATTTCAGTTATTTCAACATCAGCTCCGACTGCCATTCCACCAGCCATCAAAGCCTTATTTATTCTTTCATTAGCATCAATCATACCGTTTATAGTTCTAGCTCTAACATATGATTCCATATGAACATCAGCAGGAACCACATTTACTATATCTCCACCTTTTGTTATGATAGGGTGGAATCTAACTCTTTCAGATTCTTTAAAAGTTTCTCTAAGTGCATTTACATTGTTTATAGCAAGCATTGCTGCATTTAAAGCATTTATTCCATCATGTGGAGCAGAACCAGCATGAGATTCTTTACCTATAAACTTAACTTTTTTGCCAACGAATCCATTACTCTCAGGACCAACTAGAGCCTTATCTTCTCCTAAATCAGAAGAGTGAAACATCATAGATATATCTATATCATCAAAATAACCTCTTTTTATTAACTCTTGTTTTCCACCAAAGTAAGTTATTCTTCCTTCTTTTTTTAGTTGTTCTCTGTATTCCAACTCAATGAATTCTTCTGCAGGAGTAGCCATAAAAGATACTTTACCATCTAAATGTTCTAAAACGCCACTTTTTACTAAACCAACAGCAGCACCTAACATTCCAGCTATCTGAATATTGTGACCACAAGTATGAGATGCACCTATTTCATTAGCATCTTTATGTTCTTTACATGATATACCATCTAGTTCTCCAAGTATAGATATATGAGGACCTTCTTTACTAGAATTTGCATCTGCCTTACATCCTGTTACAGCTATATTTTTTTCTACAGATAAGTTTAATTCTTGTTCAAAGAAGTTTGAAACAGCTTCTGTAGTTTTAAATTCTTTATATCCATATTCTGGGTTCTTGTATATTCCTTGACCTATTTTCAATATTTTTTCTCTATTTTCATCTATAGTCTTTATTACTAGAGATTTTAATTGTTCTTTATTCATAATAAATTCCTCCTATATTTTACCTTGAATACTTAAAACTATATGAGCTATACTTGCACATGCAAAGAATATAGTTGTAAAGACAATAATTGAGATTATAACTATTTTCCATGACATTTCTTTTAAAGCTTCTATTTTATTTCCAACAGAAATTCCTGCAAAAGCTAGTAGTGGAGTAGTTATAGCCATAAAGTTAATATTATTAGTGTTAGTTAAAAATACTTCAGATGTTGGGCTATAAGGCATACTAAGTAAAAGTCCTATTATAGTTGCAAATCCAAAGGCTGGAAAGATTGATTTAGGAAATAAATCTTTAAATATTGTACTTATCTAAAATAAAAAATACGTTTTCTTAAGCATAATACGTTTTCCTATATAAAATAACAAAAACTATTTCAGATAAGTTTTAGAAGTGTCATTAACATGTCCTTAACTAAGGATAAAACAAAAATTTAACATTGTCAACGAAAAATATCTAAAATATTACATATTTTGAATATATTGTAATAAGGCTTTATTTATCAAAAAATTGTTTAAATATTGTAGGAATAATAGGTAAAAAGCTTTAAAATTAATAATATAAAATTAAAAAATAGTAAATTAAAATTTTAAAATAGATGGATGAAAGTAGCTTAGAAAATATAGAAATGAATAGTACAATAGAATATAATACAGAAGCAGTCTTAATTAGTTGTAAAAATAAAGATTAAATAAATTTAATGACTTTAGTAGGTGGTAGTGAATGAAAATAAATAGATTAACAGAAATAATAGTAATACTATTAAATAAAAAACTAGTAACAGCTAAAGAGTTGGCTAAGAGATTTGAGGTTTCTACAAGAACCATATATAGAGATATAGAAACTTTGTCTATGTCAGGAGTACCAGTATATACGACGAAAGGCAAGGGAGGAGGAATATCTTTAATAGAAGAATATTCTATAGATAAGACCATTTTGTCAAAAGAAGATAAAGAGAGTTTAATAGTGGCACTGAAAACATTACAAGCAACAAAGTATCCAGAAATAAATTCAGTAGTAAATAAAATTGGTTCAATATTTGGAGAGCAGAACTTTGCAAACTGGATTGAAATAGACTTTACTGAATGGGGAAGTAATTTTAATGAAGATGATAAATTTACAAAAATAAAAGAAGCTATTTTAAGGCGTAATACCATAAGCTTTGATTATGTAAATAGTTTCTCAAGTCAAACAAACAGAACTGTCGAGCCTATGAAGCTTATGTATAAGAGTAAGACTTGGTATTTGTATGGATTTTGTAAATTAAAGGCTGATTTTAGGATATTTAGAATTAGTAGAATAAAGAATTTAGTTGTAAAAGAAGAAGTATTTTCAAGAAAGGTTATAGAGGATGTATGTTTGAATGATTCTAAGGTAATTAAGGAAAATACTATAACTTTGAAATTGAGGTTTAAAGAAAAGATGCTTTTTAGAGTATTTGATGATTTTAATAAAGATTTAATAACCAAGAATGAAGATAATACATACGATGTAATTACAGAATTTCCTGTTGGGGAGTGGATTTATGGATATATTTTATCATTTGGGGATAATGTTGAAGTACTTGAACCTAGAGATGTTAGAGATAATGTAATAACTAGGTTAAAAGAGTTATCTAGAGTTTATTTATTAGAAAATAATGACTAGACTAAAGATTTTATCTAGAATTTATTTATTAGAAAATAATAGCTAGACTAAAGAAGTTATATAAAGTTTGTTCGTTACAAAATGTCTCACTAAGTTTAATTATATTAAAAATATGACATAAAGGTGTCGTATATTATAAATTATAATTAAATAAGTTCAAGACTAAAATAGATTAATAAAAACAAAGTGAGGTATAAAGTATGGATTATGAAATAGTAAATATAAGTAAAAAAATAGTTATAGGAATATCAAAAGAGACTACAAATAAAGATGGACAAGCGATAAAAGATATAGGTGAATCATGGAAAAAATTTATGGGGAAAGGTATATACAATGCTATAAAAGGCAAAAAAAATGAAAAGACAATAGGTTTATATACAGATTACCAAGGTGATTTTACAAGTCCGTATAATTTTGTTGCATGTTGTGAAGTAAATACTGATGTGGATAAATATAATAATTTAGACGAATTAAATGCTAAGGATAGTGTTGGAGAAATTGTTGTGAGTAAAGTTATACCAGCAGGTAAGTATGCAAAGTTTATTATAGTAGGAGATGCTCAAAAAGCTTTGGGAGAGTTTTGGGCTAAATTTTGGGAAATGGATTTTGATAGGACTTATATAAGTGATTTTGAAGAATATCAAAATAATATGTATGATATGAATAAACAGGAAATTCACATCTACATAGGTATAAAGTAAATTTATTTGTAGGATTTAGTATATAAAATTTACAGTCTGGAAATATTTATGTATATTTTTTAGATAAAAAACACGGTAAAATCTTGATTATCCCCTAAAACACTGTATCTATCGCAATATCTAAGGATTAGAAACACTAATTTTACTACTTACGAATGAGCCTTGATATGCCGATAATCTGAGATTTGCAAAGATATGGTACAGCACATCAGTATTGAAACATCAAAATTGAATAAAGCATATAGACTAAGGAACGCCACAAAGAAGCGTTCCTTAGGTGTAAGCATTATTTATGATTCATTTAAGTTTTTTACTAATTCAACGAAATTAGTTAGATTCTGTGAAAGCCATTTATCTTTGTGATATATTAATTGTGATTCTATTATATAATGTGTTTGATAATCAATTTTCGCTAATTCTTTCTTATTTAACTCATTCTGAACAACTAACTGTGGTAAAATACATATTCCCAAATTACTTAAAACTGCTTGTTTTATAACTTGTAAACTGCTAGTTTCAAGAACGATTTTAGGATTTATGGAATACTCTAATAAATCTTTTTCAAACATTTTTCTGTAGCAACAATTTTTTCCAGTTAGAATAAGTTTTTGATTTTCAAAATCATAGATTGATACATTCTCTTTTTTTGCTAATTGCTGTTGAGGTGTGGAAAAAGCACAAATAGTTTCACTGATTCTTACAACAGTTTTTAAACTTGGATGATTAATAGGAGTATCTAATACATAAGCTATATCTATTGTATTGTCTGATAGTAAAGATATAATATCTGGTGTATCTAAAACATATAAGTATATTTCTACAGCAGGATATTTAGTTTGGTAAGATTCTATAATATATGGCAGTCTATATATGCAGATTGATTCAGAAGCACCTATAACTATGCGTCCTTTCTCATTGTTTAAAAAGTTCTCTTTTAATTCTTTTGACAGACTTAGTATTTTTTTTGCATAGGGGATTAAATCATGTCCAGCAGAAGTTAGAGTAATGTTTTTTCCAATACGTTCAAAAAGTCTGACATCTAATTCTTCTTCGAGCTGCTTTATTTGCGTTGTTACATGAGACTGTGCGTAGTGAAGATATTCAGCAGTTTTTGTAAAATTTTTAATTTCACTTAAAAGTAAAAATGTTTCTAAATGTTTAAGGTTCATTTTATCTCCTTTCAAACAATCTCAAATCAAGATTGTTTCAATCAAAATAATCTATTTTATCAATTCATTTTTTTATGCTAACATGAAAATATAAAATAATCAATGAAAAATGGAGGTTAGTTATGAAAGCTATAAATTTAGTAAAAGAAGTTAATGTGTTAGAAAATTTGTATGTTTATAAGAAAGTTGGATATTTGAATTCTCATGTTCTTAGCGTTGTTCAAGTTGAAAACCGTACCTTGGATTTTCATACACATGAATTTTCAGATGAACTTTTTTTTGTAATCGAAGGCAGTTTTAATTTAGAAACAGAAGCTGGAAAAACTAAAGTAAATGCTGGAGAATTTATTATTGTTCCTAAAGGTATGAAACATCGCCCCGTAGTTGAAAAATTAACAAAGTTTTTAATGATAGAGTTAGAGGGAACATTAAACAAAGAAAATAGTGGCGATTTATATGAAGACTAAAGTTACCTATGTATGAAAGAGTGTTAAATAAGCAAGTTATTCTGTTCATTAAAGATATGACGAGATATTGTGGTGAAACGTAGTATTATTTGTGAGAAAAATGAAGAGATTTCATGAGGATATTAACTTATGAATTTTGATATAGAACTATTGCTTCACAAATGATGACATGAAAAGCGAGGAGTTTTTTACTTGTTTTTGATATGCTTTATGTAAAGGAGGTAAATGTAATGAAAGATTTATTAGGATATGAAGAGTATAGTTTTGTAAGTTCTAAAGATAAGGAATTTATATTGGCTTTTAATGCTGAAATGAATAGGCTTGGTTATACTTGTAATCAAACAATAGGAGAAGGATATTGTTGGGGTCGTAAAATGATTATTTACACAAAAGCAGGAGTAAAAAGTAAAAAATCATATGCTCGGATTTATCTGCGTGAAAATGATTTAATTCTACGTATGTATTTCAGCAATGTGGATAAGCAGAGACAGGCTATTGAACAAGCCCCAGACTATATTCAGCAAGCTTTTACAGGAGATTATGGAGCTTGTAAACATTGTCATAATATGAAAGAGGATTGTTCATGTAACCATAGGAAAAGCTATACCATTCACGGCAAGAGATATGAATTATGCGACGGATTTGCTTTTTGGTTTTTTTCTCCAGATGTTACAAAAATCCCAGAATATATTAAGCTGTTTCTTGCCTTTTACCCTAAAAAGAGGAAAAAGTAATAACAAATTTTTTGTTTGTATGTTAACAGGAAAATATAAAATAGTGTCGATTTATATGAAGATTAAAGTTACTTATGTATGAAAGAAGGCTAAATAAGCAAGTTGTTCTAAGCATTAAAGATATGACGAGATATTGTAGTGAAATGCAGTATTATTTAAACAAAAGTATATCTATTGGCAGATGACTCTATTTTGTACCATCAATAAATAGAGTATCCTTTGAAATCTCTTTATTATCTACAAGAAAGTTTGTAAACTGTGCAAACAAATTTTTGCTTACTAGTGAAAAATGAATACTATGAAATCTTGCAATTGTTGAATGGTCTGGAGCATACAAGAATCCCAGGCTCTTTTGAACTTGGGATTTATTTTTTTTATTGTCCAAAAATCATTTCACATTCTTTATTGTAAAAAGAAATTCCGACTTTTAAGATATTATTTATTCCTAATGCTAATAATTCATTATCATACTTTTTATCATTTATCTGTTTTAGTGCTATTTTAGCATCTTTTAATAATAATTCTTCTTTATCAGATTTTTTAAATTCCATAATAATTCCTAATTCAGATGGATTTTTAGGTATTATAAGTAGGTCTGCCCTTCCATCTCCAGCTTCTCTATTTGACTTAATTATATAATTATCTGAAAGTAAAGCCATAATACCAATAGTAAATACATGGTAATATTGTTCGCTTTCATCTCCTTTTAAATCAAAATAACTAAATACTCCAGCTAATATTTCTTTAAATCCTTTTTTAAATGATTCTGTATCTCCTTTTATTAAACTTAAAACAATAGGAATATATTCTTCTATTTTCATATCAATATTAAACCATTTAATTATTTCATTTTTAAAGAAATGTAAAACTTCTTTGTTAGGAATTATTAACCCAACTTGCCCATAATCATATTCATTAGATATCTTTAAATATCCACTAAAATATAATAAACTCCAAGGAGAAGTTGATTCATCTGCAATATATCTAAATGCTATATTCTCATCAATAATATCTATTACTTCTTCTCCACTTATAAGTTTTTCAATACCATCCTTGTGCTTAATATTTACAAGCTCAACGACTATATCATTTGAACTTGTGTTTATCCAGTATGGTTTTTCAATGTAGTTACCATATTTAGTAGCGTTCTCTATATATTTCATAATTGACCAAGGATTATATATTTCCATATCTCCAAATTTGTAACCGTCATAGTAATCTTCTAATAACTTTACATTTCTATCTATGCCAAAATGGTTCAGTATTTTCTCTACCTCTTTTTTAGTAAACCCAAAACAACTTTCATAACCTTTATCCCTAATAGTATAAACACTTAAATTATTTAACCCTGAAAAAATACTCTCTTTTGCTACTCTAAGAACGCCAGTCATAATTACTTTTTTTACATGTATATTATCTTTTATTGAATTTGAATAAAATGCTTTCATAAAGTTTATTATTTCTTCATATACCCCCTCTGTATATGCTTTATTAACAGGAGTATCATATTCATCAATCAATAATATTGGTTTTTTACCAGTAGTTAAATGTAATGTCTCAGATAGATATGCTATTGATTCAATTAAATCAGAATCTTTATTAGAATCTAATATGTTCTCAAATTTTTTAGCTTTTCTTCCTGATAATTCATCTATTAGATAATCAAAACGATCCAGCTCATTTTTTATCTTTTTTACAACAAGTTCTTTTAAGCTTTCTAAATCATTTATATCACAACCATTAAAACTTATAAATATAACAGGATATTGCCCCTGTTCTTTCATAATATCTTCATGTTTTGAAATTTCTAAATTTCTAAAAAGTTCTTTATTTTCTTCAGCTTCATTATTATAAAAAAAATACTTAAGCATACTCATGTTTAAAGTTTTTCCAAACCTTCTTGGACGAGTTATCAATATGTACTTATTATCTTCCCATACTTCTTTTATAAACAAACTCTTATCAATAAAATATGCACCACTATTTATATACTCTTTAAAATCAGATGTTCCTATCTCAAAAAATTTCATATTAGACACCTCTCTTATTAATTATTTTAACCTAATTTAGTATTTATTAAAAGCTGATTATTTTTTACAGAATTTAACTTCTTTTAATTTGAAATTAATTCTCTTACAGATGTAAACAAAAAGCTATCTAGGCTAATAGAAAGCCCCTTTAAGTCTTTTTAAAATTCTTTATACATTTTTGTTATGTATTTGTTAGACACACCTCTATGATACAAAAATCTTATTATTGCTAACAACATAACTCTGCTAAAACCATTTTTCAAAACCTTACCACTAAATAATAGCTGAATCTCAAACATAATAAACACTCCCTTAATAAACACTCCCTTTTTATTTTTTATTTAAATAAATACCAAAATCAATCTCATATTTTAATACGAAGTCATATATATTATTCATCATTTTAGCCATATTTTTATTTATAGCTTTTTTCCAAACAAAAGTATATCTATTGGCAGATGACTCTATTTTGTACCATCAATAAATAGAGTATCCTTTGAAATCTCTTTATTATCTACAAGAAAGTTTGTAAACTGTGCAAACAAATTTTTGCTTACTAGT
>NZ_JAGWCV010000048.1:0-26113 GCF_020657735.1 Clostridioides sp. ZZV15-6383
GACTACACAATAAAATAGTAAAAAATAAACGTGGAATATATCTTCATCATTTAAAAAAAGTATTCTAAAATTATTATTTACAATCAAATATTATCTGAAAAAATGGTATTTTCATACCTTTATTTGTTATGCATAATTTTATTTACAACATAAACTTTATATAAAATAATTAAAAATATACCTATTAAGGTAAGTAAAAAAGAGCTCCCACAGAACAAATTTAATTTGCTCCTGCGACAGCCCCTTTTTTATTTTTATTAAAGTCTATTTGCTGCAGCTTCCCAAGTTCGTTTTCCTACAATTCCATCCTTTGTTAAACCAAGTTTACCTTGTAGTGTCTTAACTGCATTATATGTAGCACTTCCAAATTGACTATCAGCTTGAATACCAGTATTAGCTATTTCATTACATAAAAGCTGAGCTAAGTGCACTGGATTACCTGATGTAGTATATCCATAACCCACGGTAACACTTGTACTAACAGTATAATTCTTACCTCCACCTGAAACTATAAATTTACCACTTCTATCATACTGAATATCATACAAAATTCTGGAATCTTTATATCCATCTAAATTATAAGTGTTTATATTTTCATCAGGTATGAAAATCAAGTTATCTGGAGAAGGTTTTATATTAAATTCCTTACAACTCTCCTCATATTCTTTCTTAACTTCTTCTGGTGCATTTTGATATGTAAATTCATATCCTGATACTGTAAATGATTTTTCAACAGATTCTTCATTTAACACCTTTTCATAGTTAAAAGTTTTATTGTTTGAGTTTGCAAATACAGTATTACCAAATACAAACGTCATACAACAAGTAATTGCTAAAGTTTTTGTTATTCTTTTCAATGTTTCATTCCTCCTTGATACTTTTATTGTAAAATATTAATATAAATACTTACTTTTAAATTTAATATTCTGAATAGATAACTTTACGATTTAATATGTTATCACTTTTAAGATTTGCTCTTGTATTATTAAGAATTCCTATTGTCCTTAAAGCATTAGAATTATCAAAACTAATTTTTTCAACATTAAAATAAGTTATTGAAGATATACAAATCAAAATTAATGCTACAAAAGTACCTCTTCTACCTTTTTTCTTAATAATATTATCTAATCTCTTTTCTAAATTTGTCTTATTAAATTCAGTTGTCAAAATTCCACTAGGATAATTCTTACTCATCTTAATTGACTTTATAAGTGCTAATGCATACTCTTTTTTATCTCTTAAAGAACAATCAGACAAAACACTTTCATCACAATATAATTCACAATCGATATTTATTCTATTGCTCATTATATAAACTATTGGATTAAACCAATATATCATTTTCACAGATAATACTAAAAGCTTTATTAAAATATCTTTGTTTTTAAAGTGCATCAATTCATGTCTTAAAATCCAAGTTAACTCATCCTTACTATAAGGATAGTCTGGTAAAAATATATATGATTTAAATAATCCCATACCTGCTGGGCTTATAAGTTCATCAGAACCTCTTAGTTCAATTTTCTTTTTTATATTTAACTCTTTCAATAAATCTTTATAGATACAGTTGACTTCACTATCTTCTATATCATAAGATATATCAACAACAAGATTTTTAAATTTTGTATACTTTATAAATGTATACCCTATAATAAATATAGTTACAAATATCCATAAATAAGATAGATACAACATAAGATTATTATCTATATGTATATTAATTTGTACAATATCACTTTCTACTATATTACTTTTAGATCCTGTTACTTCGTACACGATTGTATAATTAAACATGAAAAGTAACATCCTAAAAACTATTATCAACCAAATATAATAATTAAATTTTTTACTAAAATTCTCAAACAAATATCTTTTCAAAAATAATAATAAACAAATACCAATACTACATATAACAGTTATCTGAATAAAATTTTCAAAAATATGTATCATGCAATTATTCATCCCTTAAATTATTAAATTAATCTAGCTTACCTTTATTCACATTGTAAACCTATAAGATTATTTTTTTACTTGTATTGATAAAAATATCAACTATAAATACTAGTCTTTAAATTTAATGTTCTGAATAAATAACTTTACGACTTAATATATTATCACTTTTAAGATCAGCTCTTGTATTATTAAGAATTCCTATTGTTCTTAAAGAATTAGAATTATCAAAACTAATTTGTTCAAGATTAAAGTATGTTATTAAAGATATACAAATCAAAATTAACAACATCAGAATACCACTTCTACCCTTATTTTTAACAATACTATCAAGTCTTATTTCTAAACTTGTCTTATTAAATTCTGTAGTTAAAATCCCACTCTGATAATTCTTACTTAGCTTAATTGACTTTATAAGTGCTAATGCATATTCTTTTTTATCTCTTAAAGAGCGCTCAGTCAAAACACTTTCATCACAACATAATTCACAATCTAGATTTACTCTATTGCTCATTATATAAACTAGCGGATTAAACCAATATATTATTTTCACAGACAATACTAAAAGCTTTATTAAAATATCTTTGTTTCTAAAATGCATTAATTCATGTTTTAAAATCCAAGTCAGCTCATCCTTACTATAAGGATAATCTGGTAAAAATATGTATGACTTAAATAATCCCATACCTGCTGGACTTATAAGTTCATCAGAACCTCTTAACTCAATTTTCTTCTTTATGTTTAATTCTTCTAATAAATTTTTATAAATACAATTTACATCATTATCGTCAATATCATAAGATACATCAACAACAAGATTTTTAAATCTCGTATACTTTATAAATGTATAAACTGCAATGACTATAGTTACAAATAACCATAAATAAGCTACATACAGCATAAGATTATTATCTGTAGGAATATCAATTTGTGTAATATTATTTCCTACTCTAACTCTTTTAGACTTTTTTATTTCATACGTTACAGTATAATTAAATAGAAAAAGTAACATCCTAAAGACTATTATCAACCAAATATAATAATTGAATCTTTTGCTAAAATTCTTAAATAAATATCTTTTCAAAAATAATAATAGACAAATACCAAGACTACATATAATAGTTGTCTGTATAAGATTTTCAAAGACATATATCATACAATTATTCATCCTTTAAATTTTCAAAATAACTTTCTAAAAAATCTAGCGTGTCTTTACCTATATTTTCATCCTCATGTAATGCTGAAATTAAGCTTCGCAAAGAGTCATCATGTATATTACTTAGGAAATCCTTTGTCTCAAAACTTAAATATTCTTTGTGTTTTACCACTATTGTGTAATGTGTATATCTGTCTATTTTTTGAGCATCTAAGAATCCTCTTTTTACTAGCCTTGATAAAAGTGTCAGTGTCGTAGTTTGTTTCCAGCCATATTTTTGTTCCATAGCTTCAATAACATCCTTTGATGTCACTGTAGCATCTAATCTCCAAATGAATTTCATTACTTTTAGTTCTGCTTGTGGTATTTTTTTTATCATCATTTACACCTCCCTCAAAACTCCTGCTAACATAATTCTACAACATGTGAATTTTTTAGTCAAACAATTTATGAAAAAAATGTGAATTTTTGCATTTTTTGTTAACTTTCTAATTTTTTTAAAATATTAAAAGTTAGATTTTGAAACATAATTGCTTAAACGTTTCATTTTATATATTTAATTATAATAGTGTAGAATATTATTTTCACATTGAAACTGTTTAATAAAAATTCCCATATTTTCACACAAGGGATATTATAATACTTTTTTTTAAAATAAACTAGAGCAATATATAATAAATTTTAATAATCTCCTAATTGTACCTTTATGTTATTAAAATATCTATTTCATATTGATTATTTACAAACATATCTAAATTAACTATAACCCTTACTTAATGTTGAAAATCTAATAGCTCCTTTAAAATATTATATATAGTATGATACATTGTTTAATATCGCTTTTCAATAAAAACATTATAGCTAACAATATATTTTTATTGTTAATTATGTAAAATTTAAAAGAGCATAATAAAAAAACCTTAAAATAATTTTTTTATTTTAAAGGCTTTTATTATATTCTAAGTTTTTATTTTATATTTATAAAATCTAATAATTTATAAAGTATTTTAAACTTATAACTTTCTTTTATTCCCTATAATGTAAACATAAAATTTTATAATATTAATAATTAGCTATATCACTACTTAATTTGTTTCTTGATTTGGAATACTTTTAATATTACACAATTCTTTTGAAATTTCTTCAAATCTTTCGTCAGATATACCAAGTTTTTTCTTAAATTTTTCATCATTTATTCTTTCAACAATCACCTTATCCGGAGATAATTTATCAACAATACTTTTTATCTCATCAATAGAATCCTCATCATCATTATATCCCTTGATAATCGTTATCTCTAAAATAAATTTTCCTCTATATTGTCTATTAAATAAAATCATATTTGAAATATATTTTTCTAAAGTATATCCCAAAATTGGTCTTTGAATTTTTTGAAAATCTTCTTCTGACATTGCTTTTATCTCTCCAACAACCTCATCACACATATTGGCTACCTTTATATATTCATCTTTACCCAATAAATATCCATTAGAAAGTAAACGTACAGGAACTTTTTTTCGTTTTATTAACTTAATAACCTCACAAATTTTATCATTCAATAAAGCTTCTCCTTTTGAATTAATAAAAACTAATTCTGCTTTATTCTTTTCTATCATACTTTCTAATTCTCTCAATGAATCATCTATCTTGCCAAATGATTGATATATATCTACTTTATTATATGACCTTCCAATAGGACAAAATATACAATCAAAATTACAGTACTTTTCAGGAAGTATATTTACTTCTAGTATTTTTTTCGCATCCTCAATATAAATATCTTTATAACTAAAATAACTCATTACTATATCATCTCCAAATTAATCTATTGATACTTTTTTATTGTCAACATCTAAAATTGAAATTTTACATTTTCCACCTAATTTGTCTTGAACTGTTTTAGCTAATTCATTTAAAGCATTTTCAAATTCTTTAAATCTACTTTCATCTACTAATTCAATGCATAAAAATGCATTGTTTGTATTTTCAGTAAGCATCGTTCTCACTGCTTCACGCCAATTCCAGCATCTACAAATTGCTCCACCATCATCTTTATAAATTATTTCCCCTTCATATGGAGATGAATTTTCATCTGTCCCTAATGGAATAAATTCCTCATTACCAATTGCTCTAGTTAACCTAATATCTCCTATAAATTTATCTATATCTTCTCCTCCACAAGGTAATGCATATTTTAGTGAGATAGAATTGTAGATATCTACTAAAGGATTAATAGTTCCTATATTATTTCCATTATGAACTCTTTTTAATAGTGCCTCAATAGAAGACCTTGCTCCTTTTTTCGTTTTAAACTTTTTAAATGCTTCTCTCCATACTTTGATTACTTGGTTATTGCTAAATTCTGAATCATCCAAGTATTTTAATGCTTCTTTTTCTGACTGTAAAATTATTTTCTTATATTCTTCATTTTTTATAGAGTTGTCTATATCATGACAAATAACAACTCCAATCTTTGCACTAGGAAATAGACTCCAAAACTCATCCTCAATAACAAATTTTTTCATTAGAAAACCTCCTCAAATTTAAAGTATGTAAAAATAAAAAAGCCTAAAGAAATATTATTAAATATCTCCCAGGCTTTTATCCTTCCGTGTACACAATAATTGTGCGTTTTCTCTTGGACCTGACCATTATAAAATGCGGAACCCTAGAAAACTAAACTATATGTTTTTAATTTATAAAACACAAATAAATTTTAGCATAATATAGTATTTAAAACAATACTCTATTCTCTAATTTGTACATTAAAATAATTTGCAACCAAATTACAACAATTATAGAATAAACTGGGTGCAAATCACCGATTTTGTTGAATTTCAAGTTATTTAAACCTCTGAAAACACTATACACTTTACAAATTTAATTAATTTCTGATTTAAATTTACTATATATATGTGTATGTCTATAAAGTAAATTCTATCTCAATAAAGTTTTCTAAACAAAATAATTAAGGTAAATACTTCCATCCAATTTTTACAATTTATTCTTTTAAGCTTTTGTAATACTCTTCTAGTGAATCTAACTTTTCTTTACTTATAGATTTATGTGTAATAGTAAAAGAACGCATTATTTTTCTACTTTTACTAGATTTTAATACCTTTTTCTTAAAAGCATAATATTCTTCATTATCCATTACTATTAATTCTACTCTTAATAATTTTTCTTGCCATATATTCTATGTATTTAGTCTGCTTTTTTAAGTGTAAAATAATCTTCATAGCTATAAGTTTATTCAATTTTCAAACAAATATGTTGAATAATAACTAATTCTATTGTATTATTTTAGTTGTAGAATAAAACTAAATCGGCAAAACTAGAGAAATTTAGTGACGCAAAGCTATAGGGACTAACGCTTATAAAATATCTTATGAGTTATGTCAGCCAGTTGCCAAAAAGATATTGTTCTTTTTGTTTTTATGAAAGTTTTTAGGGGGATAATAATATATATGTTTAGAGATAAAATGGATAGATGTACACATATGTTGACTGCTTATATTGGTAGTTCATATGATTATTGTGATTTTATAGATACACAGCTAGATGATTTTATATTAGAGTACGGAAAAAATGTAGTAGAACCTATTTGCACCAAGTGATGGTATTAGTAAGTATAATTAGATAGATTTTGTTTTCTAGAAAACCCTTTTTAGTTTTATCTACATTTAAATAGTATTATGTTAAAAAATTTAACATTTGACGAATTATAAAGTATTTATATTAACTTATAGAATTTCTATCTTTTTGCCTACAATCGCTACTTTGTAAATGCTATTTTGCTCACCTTTACTAAACTACCACTCATTGATGAAGTCACACCTATTACATAACTTTCTATTCTAGTAGTATTAAATGGCACACTTTTCCCATCAGTTAATACTATAGGTGATTTATCTCTGACAGCTACTGAAGCAATATTCATAGCATCTGGTTCACATTTGAAAGCATTAATATAAGGTAGTAGTGGCGAAGACACTGCCCAAGTAGCTTGGCTTTGTAACCACCTATGATTCTATCGTTTAGATAGTATTAAGTCGTTAGCCACCAAAAATCCCCTTGCTCTAGCTATGGGGAATGTATCAAATGAATATAGTTTTAAATATCGGTTTTAGTACTGTTATGAAAGCAGGAAAAGTTTTAGGGATTCGTTAGGAAGATATAGATTTTAAAAACAAAATAATAAGAGTTAGACATACTCTTATTGATAAAGGAAATGGTGTTTTTGAACTAACAACACTTAAGATTAATTCTTCAGTTAGAGATATACAAAAAAAACTTGGTCATAATAAAATTTCTACTACTATGGACACTTATTCTCATGTAACTAATAAAATGAAAAATGAAACAATGAATATTTTTGAAGGAATTATAAAGTAATTTGCCACCGGATTGTAATTACAGTGGCAAATGGATGGCAAATCACTTATTTTATTATCTTTCTAGTTATTCAAAGTATTGAAAAAACTATATTATTTACAAATTTAATCAATTTCTGATTTAAATGGAGTGTCATCAGCTTTAGCTATTCTATACTCCTTATCAGTTATATAGCCAAGCTCATGCATCTTATACAATACAATCACTTGTCTCTTCTTAGCTTCCCCATGGTCAATATACCTTGCAGGATTATTTGTCATACCAGCTAACATAGCACATTCAGCTAGATTTAATTTGCTAACTTTTTTACCAAAGTAGACTTCAGCTCCCTTTGCAGCTCCATATGCATCTTTGCCTAGATACATATTATTTAAATAAGCTTCAAGAATTTCGTCCTTAGTCATAATCTTATTCATCTGCTTAGCATTATACATATCCCTTATTTTTCGTTTCATAGTTTTATCATCACTAGTAAGCAGATTTTTTGAAACTTGCATGTCTATAGTACTCCCACCTTGTGTTGTATCTGTAAATACATTATTTAATACTGACCTAACTAAAGAAATAACATCCACTCCTTTATGCTTATAAAATCTCTCATCTTCTATAGAAATTATTGCATGTTTTAAATCATCTGGAATTTGCTTTATACTGACAACCTCACTACTTATATATTTAGACCTAATTAATTTTTTAGTAACTTCAGGCGACCCTTTTATAGCTGAAACTGTAAATATTGCACCTGCCACTGAAAATATAATCATTGCAACTAGCATAATAGATAACAATGCCCTAACTATTTTAATTCTTTTTTGTTTTTTTCTTTTTTTACTTTTTAACTTTTTCTCTCTTTGCTTATACTCAACTCTTCTTCTTTCTCTTTGATTATAATCTGTATTTAAAGGTCTTACATTATCTCTTGTAAAACTATCTCTTTCTCTTTTTATAAGATTCTGTGAATCTACTTTTTCAATCATTCTTTTACTAGAACTTGTCTTAGAATTTTTATTTTTTTTATTTGTCGAAGTATAAGAATGTTTAGATTTTTTATTACTATCTTTACTGTTACTGACTTTTTTACGTCTTATTTTATTATTATCATTGTAATAACCCATTTTAGTCTCCCTTCTTCATATAAGGTACATTATACATTGTTCTACAAAATAAATCAAAGAACAAAATTGTAAGTTTAAGGGTCAATTTTATAAAGGATATTTTCACTAATTTTCTCTATATTTATGATTAATATTCATCTTTTATTTTCAAAAATAGTTTTGCAGTTGCTAAAGTATCGCTATCAGCTCTATGAGCATTTATATTATCTATATTGTAGTAAGCACAAGCTGTTTCAAGTTTCTTATTTTTTCCTTTATAACTTTTACATTTTTTTAATAATTCTACTGTACATATATAATTGTTTATTGGTTCTAAATCTAACATTCTAAGATAGTAATTTAAAAATTTCAAATCAAATTTCGCATTGTGTGCAATTATAGTTCTATCACCTATGTATTTTCTAAATCTAGGTAAAACTAATTCTATAGGTTCTTCATTTTCTACCATTTCATTACTTATATGTGTCAATTCTGTTATAAATGAAGAAATTATCCCCTTAGGTTTTATCAACCTTGAATAGTTTTTTACAATTTGTTCATTTTTTATTTCTGTTATTCCTATTTCTATTATTTCACAACCTTTATATGGATCTAATCCTGTAGTTTCTAAATCCACAACTACATACTCTTTCATATCTCTTCTCCTTATTATTAAATGGATATATTTATATTCTATATTTATGTAATAGACTAATCAATACTTAATTTTATATGATATAATAAGATTTTACAAATTACAACATAGATATATCCTATATTCCATCATAAATAAAGATTTTTTTATTAGAATAACTAAACTTTTAATTTATTCTTATTTAATCTATTTTGATAAATCTTATTTATTTCACTATTATTTAAATCTTTAAAATCTAAACTTTTAAACTGTTCATCATCTTCCCATATTCCTGCCTGTTTATTTCCATCATTTTTATAGAATACCCCCGTACCATTTTTCTTATTATCTAAAAAATAACCCTTATAAATATCATTATTGGGATATGTTAATTTCCCCAAACCATTTTTTAATCCGTATTTAAATTCACCTGTATATATTGAACCATCTCTATAAGTATATTTTCCTATTCCATGCATCTTATCATCTTTCCACAAACCTTCATACTTTTCCTTACTTGAAAAAATATATATCCCAAATCCATTTTTCTTCCCATCAACAAACTCACCTTTATATAAATCGCCATTATCATATTTAAATACTTTTTCTTCCTTTAATTTCTTATTGCTACTCTTCTCTTTATTACTATTGTTCTTCTTTATATGTATTTCTTCTCTTCTAGCTTCAATAAAATCTCTATCATACCTAAATCCTTTTCTTGATTTAAATTTTTGATTAACCTTCTTCTTGTTAATAAATACTCTAGCTAGTTGAGTAAATATAAATACAGATGATAAACATATAAATACACATAGTATTGTTGTAAAATAACTAGTTATATTTTCCATAAAAAATCACCCTTTAAAAAATTTATTTAAAATACCTAATACAATATATATTTTTATTGAATGTTATTTATACTTTTATAATAACTATATTGAATAAAATTAATCTTGAAATTATTTATATTAAAATAAATCAAATATAAATGTAACAAATTACGTGTTTCTAGTTAACATAAAAATATTTATAAAGTATACTCAAATATTTCAAATAAATACTTATACTCAAATAAATCTCTACTTATGTAAGTGCCTTACATAAATAAAAAGATGAACTCTAGTAAATATAGTTCATCTTTTTTATAATAGTATTTATTTAAAATTAATATTTATTTAGTTATTAGCATCTATTTAGATATCAGATAAAAAAGCACCATCGTTTACTTATAATAATTTCTTTTCAGATAAATTTTATTATAATTATCCTTTTACAAGAACTTTTATAATTTCTGAAATGTACATAGTGTGATAATCCTTCTCTGGATACCATTTTTTATCATTTTCTTTAGCGTCAAAGTTTGCTGGTGGCATACTACCATGATATAACTTTTTACACACCATAATCATATTAGCTTCTTCAAAAGCTACTGTATCATCCACAAAATATGGTGTAAGTCCTGCTTTTTCTATTTTATTTATATCTCTGCCAGAAACAGTACCACAAATATTTAAAGCTTCTCTGTATGTTTCATCAAAGAATGCAATTGTAAAGGTATCATTATTATCTACAAATTCTTTTGTATATCTCTGTGGTCTTATGTAAATTGTAACGACATTTTTACCCCAATATACTCCAACACCACCCCAGCTAGCAGTCATTGTGTTAAACTTTTCTGAATCACCAGCTGTTATAAGCAACCATTCTTTTCCAATCTTAGTAAATGGATTAAACTGTAATTCCTCAATTTTTATTTCTTTAAAACTCATGCCTTCATCCTTCCCTTCATCTTTTTAATATATAAACTAATCGTTAAAAATTTGAATATATGTACTCTTATAATACAGATTTTGTAAATTATAATACAACAAATTGATTACTTTCACAAGACGTATTTTTTACATTTTATAACCATAAAATATCTATAAAATATATTAAATATGAAACATATAATATATTTATTAGGCTTAAAACGATATACGATAAAAATGTGGCTTCTCAAAACAGAGATAAGCATCTTTTTCATTGTTGAAATAATGAAAATATATTTGATTTCATAGAAAAAAGAGTGCCTCATGAGCTAAAAGGTTCATTTTGAGACGCTCCCATTTTTTATTATTTTACATATTTTTATACTAATTTAGTTTTAATCTCATAAAAAATTGCTATAACCATCAAGTTTTGCTCTATTATCTATAATTTCCTATCCTTTATTAACAACATTTAAGTCATCATCTTTATTTATATATATTTTTTCATTATATAAGTCTTCATCAAACATTTTTATTATATTTTCTATCTCATACTTATACTCGTCTTCATGTACTCTATAAAGCATTAAATCTTCTAGTATATCTTTCATATCAAAATACACATCTTCTAATAAATAAAAATAACCTTCTTTTATATCTTTCAATTTATCTATAGTATCCAATTTTTTACTTATATCCTTCATAACCTCTAAATTCTGTATATTTATATCTATGATTGTTGATAAGTACATTCTCACAGTTTTTATTATCTCAATCGAAAAATCCATAATATTATAATTTCCTTCTTTTTTATACAGTGACTCCTTAAATTTATCGAAACAATTATCTAAATCACAATTTATATCGTTGAATGGTGGTCTTATTATATCTCGTATTATCAAAAGATTTTGTATATCTCTATTATTTGTGATTGCCTCATCCAAAATAAATAAATTATATGCATCATTTAATGGGTCATGAGCATCTCCACTAAACTCTAAGTTAGCAAATTCAAGTAAATTTTTTAATGATATGTAGTTCATACATCTCATACCACAATTTATATATTTTTCTTTTATGTCTACAAATAAATCTCTAATATTATTTACAAATCTTGGATGGTTATTTTTCTTAGAATTTCTCATATCTGTGTTATTGAAACATGTCAAATCTAAATTACCAAAAGTATATATTCCTTCAATTTCAGAAAATACGCCAAGCCATTTTTTAAACTTTCTCATGACCTCTTCATAACTTGGTGCATTCTTCAATTCGTCTGAAGATATATGTGTTAATTCCTGTATATGAGGATACAACTCTTCATTACTTACTGGTCTTATTAAAGATTTAAATTTATCAATATTTTTTGTTTTCTCATTATACATAACTGCTCCAATTGCAATTATATCAGAATTTAATACTGCTCTCTTTGATTTAGAATTTGGCATATTCATTTCAAAATCTATATATACTCTTTTCAATATAAACACCCTTTCCAATTGTTTATAGTGATTCTTTTCAATTATTTTTATTCAAATTCTTCTAAGAAAGAATGTTTTTCTCCATCCTTTTGCCAGCCAAGTACTGAATCAAGATTTACATTTTCTGCCGCCTTAAATATAGACTTTTCTACATTTTTAAAGTTTGGTTCTAGACTCTTTATTAAGTCTTTTATCTCATATCTCTTATTACCTGTTTTTTTAGCAGCAACCATACATGCACAATTTAATGGCCATATCCCACTATTTTGAATAAATCTTATAATATGTTCTTCCCTTATATAATAAAGTGGTCTTATGATTTTTATACCTTCAAAATTAGTGGAATTAAGTTTCGGAAGCATTGTTTTAAAATTACCAGCACATAATAAATTAAGCATTGTTGTTTCTATTACATCATCATAATGATGACCTAATGCAAGTTTATTACACCCTAATTCTTCTGCCTTTGAATATAATGCTCCTCTCCTCATTCTTGCACACATATAACATGGATAATCTTTTGCTATTTCATCTGCTATTTCAAATATTCTTGAATCAAATAAGTGTATTGGTATATTTAGATATTCACAATTATCTATAAGTAATTGTCTTATATTTGCATGGTATCCAGGGTCCATAGCAATAAATTCAACATCAAAATTAACTTGTCCATGCTTTTTTAACTCTTGAAACATTTTAGCCATAAGAATACTGTCTTTTCCACCAGAAATTGCTACAGCTATCTTATCCCCTTCTTCAACTAATTTATAATCTCTTATTGCCTTCATAAACTTGGACCATAAATTTTTTCTATATTTTTTTATTATACTTTTTTCTATATCTCTTACTGGAAGCCTTTCCTCAAAAGGAACTATAATTTCACAGCCTTTTCCTGATAGCTCACTCATCTAATCACCTCGTATATTTATGTTAATAATATTTTACAAAAAAGTCTACCTTCATCCATAAAATACTATAATTTTTACTTTAATTTTAATAAATAATTTATAGTTTACAATAACACATAAACTTATAATAACATAAATAACCTCTTTCTTTTATTATCTTTTTTATTTTTCTCATTTAATATTTTATTATGAGTAACGATTTTTAAATGATTGAATATTATACACTAGATAGAGTTACCTATCTATTTACAACAAGGAGGTTTTCATCTTGGAAAATAAGAATAGAGATATCAAAAAAAATTGTGGTCCATCTTTGGCTAGACCATACATTAATAATCAAATTTTCACAGAAATGTACTGCCTTTCTGATGCATTAAAATTTGGAACTATATTCCCAGAACTAAACTTATTAGAATCTGAAATGTACAACAAAGAATTATATGCTAAGCCAAAAAAATATAGAGGAGGTAGAAGATAATGAAAGATTCATCTAGAGCTGAACTTATGAGAAAAGTTCAGGAAACATCTTTTGCATGTGTTGATATGAACTTATATTTAGACAATCACCCTGATGATAAAAACGCTATCAATACTTACAATTCATTATGTAACCAATTTGCGCAAGCTAGATATGCTTACGAAAATAAATACGGTCCTTTAACTAACTTTGGGTATGCTCCAAGTAGATGCCCTTGGCAATGGGCTGACCAACCTTGGCCTTGGGACAGAGAATTTAATTATTAGACATTAAGTATTGGAGGATTGAAAATTCATGTGGATATATCAGAAAACTATACAACACCCAGTTAATATAAAAACTTGCGACCCTAGAATGGCTAAATTTCTTATAACTCAATTTGGTGGACCAAATGGAGAGCTTGCTGCATCTTTGAGATATTTAAGCCAAAGATATACAATGCCTACTGGTAATATGCGTGCACTTTTAACAGACATCGGTACAGAAGAGTTAGCTCACGTTGAGCTTATATGTACTATGGTTTATCAGTTGACTTCTGATGCAAGCCCAGAAGAGTTAAAGGCTGCAGGTCTTGGTTCAAACTATGCACAAAATGGATACGGAATTTATCCAACAGATTCAAATGGTGTTCCATTTGATGTAAGACCTATAGCAGTTATGTCAAATCCTGTAACCGATTTACATGAGGATATGGCAGCTGAACAAAAAGCACTTGCAACTTATTATCAGCTTATAAATCTAACAGATGATGTTGATGTTATAGATGTACTAAAATTCTTAGGTCAAAGAGAAATAATTCACTATCAAAGATTTGGTGAAGCTTTAATGGACGCTTACGAGTTAGAAGAATCTCAAAAAATGTTCTAAAATTTTTATTTATATAAACTACTATTATTTGATAATTTATAATTTACTGTTTGTGTTAAAATTTATAAAAAATATAAATACAACTTATTTTTTAGAAACAGAGAAAATAAATAAAAAAAGCAGGTACCAATCAAATAGCAACATAGATTATAATCTATGAGACTATCAATATTGTACCTGCTTTCATATTATAAGCAATAAAGAAAAATCTATTTATTAAAGTTTTGTAATAAAAAATAATTATAAAACTCTTCTTGCGTTTACATATCTGCTTGAATAGTAACTACTATTTATATTAGATATTGTTACCTTTTTTGATGAACCTGAAGATGCATGTATCATATCTCCATTTCCTATGTATATTCCAACATGACTTACAGAACCATTATTTGAACCTTGTGTATCAAAGAATACTAAATCTCCGCTTCTAAGGTCTCCTCTATTTACATATGTTCCATACTTACTTTGGTCTCTAGATACTCTTGGAATACTAACTCCTGCAGATTTTTTCATAACATATTGTGTGAATCCAGAACAGTCAAAACTACTTGGACCTTCTGCTCCCCATACATATGGTTTTCCAAGTAGTGTCTTTGCAAAACTTATTACACTATCAGCTCCCTGACTTGGAGAATTAGTCGAATAAGATGGAATTGAGGTATCAACCGAACCTTTTTCAGCAAGGTATTGACTTGATACATATCCGGTTTGATTACCATGACTTACTTTTGTCCATCCTCCATTTTCAGAAATACTTCCAACCTCAGTACCATAGCTTAATGTACCTATTTTAGAATGACCTGTACCTGGCCCTGTTCTAAGGTTCAATGACTTTGCTGTTACTACCTTTGTACCCTTTACAAGGTCATTTGAACTGTTTCCAGCATTTTCATTTGTAGAGTCATTTACACTAGTTCCTAAATATTTACTTGAAACATAACCCACTCTACCATTAGAACTTATTTTTGACCATCCATTTGACTCAGATATGTATCCAACTTCAGTTCCGTATCCTAGTGTAGATATTTTAGAACTACTTGTGCTTGGTCCTGTTCTAAAATTTAATCCTTTTGCTGTTACAACTTTTGTTGACTTAACTGAAGCATCATTACTTTCATTACTATTTCCAAGGTTATTTATTCCTACATAATTTCCATGCACATAACCTGTGTTTCCATTATATTTAACTTTTATCCAAGAACCATCTTTTCCTACATACTCAACTTTATCACCTTTATAAAGTTTCCCTATTGATTCATGGTTTGTACCTGGTCCTTTTCTAAAATTTACTGCATTTCCTGTTATTGTTCTGCTTTCTATACTTACACTTTCTAATTCAGACTCATTAGCATATGCTAAGTTCCCCATGGTAGGCATTATTATCGCAGTTGCCATTATACTGGCTGCTATTTTCTTTTGATTAAAATTCATAACTTTCCACTCATCTCCTCTTTTCTACTAGCTTTATTTCATTTCTAAATATAAAAAAAATAATTGACACTATACTAAAATATCAATTATTTCTTTTATATTAATATTATTACAAATTTGTAACTATTTGTCTATAGTAATATTTATTTACCACAAATTACCATAAATGAATTTTAATTATTAACAGCCTGTAATTTAGCAATATAGCCATCTTTTATCTTTTCAAAAGATGACTATATTTTTTAACTTTTTTGTAACTTTTAAAATCCTGTTGAACCAAACCCACCTTTTCCTCTTTCAGAGTCACTTAACTCTTTAACTTCTTCTATGTTGATATCATAAATAGGTTTTACTATCATTTGAGCAATTTTCATATGTTTTTCAACCTTAAAATCACTTTTGCCATGATTTATTAATATAATTTTAAGCTCTCCTCTATATCCTTCATCAATAGTTCCTGGTGTATTTAATACAGTAATAGAATGTTTTAAAGCAAGGCCACTTCTAGGTCTTACCTGTGCTTCTGTCATAGCAGGAAGCTCTATACAGATTCCAGTTTTAATAAGTTTAGTCTCCCCAGAAGGTATTATAACCTCTTCTATAGAATACAAATCCATACCAGCATCACCTTTGTGAGCAAAATTAGGTATTATAGCATCATCATTTAGTTTTTTTACTTTCAAATTGTACATTTTATATCTCCTTTCAACTTTCTATAAATATTATAACTTAAATTTCGACCTCTTGAAGTTTTTTATTTTTTTGTGGTAATATAATTATTAGTGTTTTAAAGGAGGATTTTTTATGAAACTTGTACTCGCTGAGAAACCATCTGTTGCAAAAACTATAGCATCATTTTTAGGTGCAAAGACCAGACAAGATGGTTACTTTGAAGGAAATGATTATATAATTACTTATGCAGTTGGACACTTAGTATCATTATATGATATGAAAGATTATGATAAAGATAAATATTCTGGCTCTTGGAAAATGAACAATTTCCCATTTGTTCCTGAAGATAAGTTTAAATTTAAGATTGATAGTTCTAAAACCAAACAATTCAACACTGTAAAAAAACTTTTGAATAGAAAAGATGTAGAATATGTAATAAATGCTACTGATAATGACCGAGAAGGAGAACTTATAGCATTTTTAATATTCTTACTTGCAAAAAATAAAAAACCAGTAAAAAGGATTTTGGTAAATGAATGGACACCAGAAGACATTACAAGAGGTATAAAAAACTTAAAAGATGAAGATGAGATGAGAAATCTTCAAGCTGCTGGGTATACAAGACTTATTACTGATTGGTTGATTGGAATAAACTTTACTTCTGTTGCTACATTGAAATATGGAAATGGAAAATTACTAAATATAGGTAGAGTAATTCTTCCAACAGTTAAATTAGTCTATGATAGAGATATGGAAATACTAAACTTTGTTCCTAAAACCTATTATGAAATAGAAGGTCATTTTAAAGCTGAAACTGGTGAATATAAAGGTAAATATATTAAGGGAAAAGAAAGTAAATTTGATACACTTGAAGATGCAAATAAAATTATAGCTTCAATTACATCTGAAACTGGTAAAATACTAGATAAAAAAGTTACGATGTCAAAAGAATATGCACCAAAACTTTTTAGTTTGACATCACTTCAAGGATATATAACTTCTAAGTATTCCAATTTTACATCTGATAAGGTTTTAAATGTCTGTCAGTCTCTTTATGAGGGTAATGGTAAGGGTGGATATATAACCTACCCTAGAACTGATTCTATCTTTCTAGAAGAAAGTTTGGCTTCAAAAGCTTCTCAAACTCTAGATAAGCTAAAGGTTGGCCTTGAATATGAAAATAAAATTAAATTTTCTAAAACTAAAAGGGTCTTCGATTCTTCTAAAGTAGACTCCCATAGTGCTATAATTCCAACTTATATAATTCCAAAGAGTTTATCTAAGGATGAACAATTAGTTTATGATGCTATAAAAGATAGATTTATAGCAAACTTTATGCCTCCTGCTGAATATGAGAATACAGAAATTAAGACTGAAGTAGATAATTGTACTTTCTTAACAAAAGGTAAGGTACTCAAAGCAAAAGGATATCTTGAGGTATATAATAAGGAAGAAAAAAACGATTTACTCCCACTTGTAAATAAAGATGATATTGTTGATGTATTAGAAATAAAACCATTAACTAAGCAAACTACTCCACCTAAACCATATACAGAGGACACTCTTTTAAAAGCAATGAAAAATTGTGGTAAAAATGTTCCTGAAGAAGATACAACAGTGCTGTCTGGATATTCAATTGGAACATCAGCCACACGTGCCGATGTGTTAAAGAAGATAAGTCAAGTAGGCTATGTAAAGAAAAAAGGGAAATCTTATTCTATAACAGACCTTGGAAAAAATTTAGTTGAGATTTTTCCTGTGAAAGACTTATTTGATGTAGATTATACTGGGAAACTTGAAAAAAGCTTGAGCGATATTCAAAAAGGAAAATACACAAGAAAAGAATATCTTACTAATATCATTAGTTTTATATATCAAAATGTCAATATTATAAAACAAGATGCTTCAAAAAATATAAACACGGAAGCATATACTTTCGATTCAAAAACTAAAAAATTTACTAAAACAAAAGAAAAAAAACAGAAAAAAGATGTGACTAATGCTGAAAAAGAAGTTGCTATATCAAAAGATTCTGATAACAAAAAAGAAAGTAAAAATGGTGATGAAAATCAAGCTCTTGGTAAATGCCCTATTTGTCAAGGTGATGTACTGGAATTTGACAAAGGATTTGCTTGTAAAAATCATAAAGAATGTAAATTTGTTATTTGGAAAAATGATAAGTATTTAAATCTTTATAAAAAGAAAGTTAACAAAACAATGGTCAAAAATATTTTAAAAAAAGGTGAAACAAAAGTAAAATCTTTAACTGCTAAAAATGGTAATAAATTTAATGCTACATTAAAATATAATAAAAACCCGGATACTGGCTATTTCAACTGGAAAATAGAGTTTGATAACTAAATATTCATAACAAAAGAAATAGCAGTAGTATAATATAGAATATTATACTACTGCTATTTCTTTTCTTGTAAAGTTTTAATTTTCTTAATAAATTTTCTTAATAGTTACTTCCACAATCAAATCTAACCTAATTTCTTTACTATTTCTGATAACTTTAATGTATGTTCATCCAATAAAGTCAGCTCCTCCTCAGAAAGATTTGATAATTTTTTTACTAGAGATTCTTTGAGAATAGCTTTTACTGCATCAAATAGTTCAAATGCCTTATCTGTTAATTCAACCCTAAGAATTCTTCTATCTTTTGGGTCAGGAAATTTATTGACTAAACCATGTTCCACTAATCTATCAATAATCGGTGTCATGTTTGATTTTAAAATTCCTAAATTAGAGGCTATTTGAGAGATTGATGATGAATTAGATGTCATAAGATAGAGAATTACCTTAGCATGCGATGGAGCCATTGGACATTCCTCAAAATACGCTTTCATTATATCCGAGTTATTTTGAAATTTTTTTAACAAATCACTTTCTTTAAATATATTATTCTCAAGCACAAATAAAAAATCTAAAAAAGAGTCCGCTATTTTAAGTATATTGTTGTTATCCATATTTGTAACATCCCTTCAATAGATAGTGTAATAAAACATTCGTTGTTTATATAGTATAAATTATAAACTATTAATAAATTTAAAACAAGAAAAAGTTATTGACTCATAATAATTATAAATTTATAATCAAATTAGAGAATTATAAATTGCCAATAATGGGAAGTTTTTTAATTAGTCTAAAACTAAACTTAAATTATAAGACACTTTAAATTCTACAACAAGCTAGTGTGCAATATATAATAGGAGGAGATATGAAAAGATATTTAATAGTTTTCTTAATGTGTAGTTCACTGTTTTTAGTTGGATGTGGGAAAACAGAAGAATCTGAACCTGAGAAACCAATAGCAGTCTCTGTTCAGAAGGCAGTAGGTGGAGAAATTGAAAACACAAATTCTTTCTCAGGAACTACAAAGGTTAAAGATGAAACAGCTGTTACTGCACAGACTGTTGGCACAGTTCAAGAAGTTTATGTAAAACTTGGGCAAAACGTAAGAAAAGGAGATGAATTACTGAGTATAAGCAGTCCAGAGCTAGAAAATAGTGTAAAGCAAAGTAAAGCATCACTAGATTTAGCAAAAGCAAGTTATTCAAGTGCCACTGGTGGCTCATTAGAAGCTCAAGTAAATCAAGCAAAAACAGCTCTTGACAATGCAAAGATTCAATATGATGAGTCTCAAAGAAATTATGACAATAATAAGATTCTTTATGAACAGGAAGTAATTAGTTTGGACCAATTTAAAAAAATAGAGTTTTCTTTAGAACAAACAAAACAACAACTAGATTCTGCTCAAAGAGCATACGATACAGCAACTTCAAAGAGTATACCTCAAGCTAAGGCACTTGCTAAAAAACAGCTTGACCAAGCTCAGGTATCATATAATTTAGCAATGAGTAACTTAGACAAATTAACATTAACATCTCCAGTAGATGGTACAATAACTGCTAAAAACTTTGATTCAAAAGAAATGATAACACAATCACAACCAGCTTTTATTATTTCTAATCCTAATATATTAGAAGTTAATTTAAATGTGGCAGAATCAGATATAGGTAAATTTAAGAAGGATGGAAATGTAGATGTTATAATTGAAGACCAAAGAGTTTTAGGAAAAATAGATTATGTACCTTCAGTAGTTGACCCTCAGACATCTTTATATCCTGTTAAAGTGCTTGTTAATAATACAAACAACAAGTTTAAAGCAGGTATGTCTGCTCAAGTAAACCTAAGTGTTGAAAAAGAAAATGGTGCTGTTACAGTACCTAAAAAGGCAATATTTGAAGAAAATGGAAAAAAATATGTATACATAGCAAAGAAAGATAATATAGCACAGAAAAAATTAGTTCAAACTGGAATTGTAACAGAGGATAAAATAGAAATTAAAAGTGGTGTAAGTGATAAAGATACAGTGGTTATTGGAGGGATAAGTCTTATTTCTGATGGAACTAAGATATTTCCTGTAGAAAAGGAGAAATAGTACTATGAATTTAACACATACTTCCGTTAAGCGTCCTCTCACAATCATAATGGTCTTTTTAGTATTAATAGTTTTTGGTGGTATTGGATATAAGAAAATGTCAATAAATCTAATGCCTGATATAGAAATACCTGTTGTAATGGTTATGACTACTTGGACAGGTGCTGGTCCTCAAGACGTTGATGAACAAATTAGTCAAAAAGTTGATGAAGGTTTATCAGCCGTTTCAAATGTAAAATCTACTATATCAAGTTCACAAGAGAGTGTTTCTATGGTAGTGGCTCAATTTGAATTTGGAACTAATTTGGATGAAATAATGAATGATGTTAGGTCTAAAGTTGATGCATTACAGACCAGTCTTCCAGATGATGCAGCTAAACCAACAGTTTTAAAGCTTGATATGAATGCACAAGCCATAGGTCAACTTGTCATATCTGGAGGCAATGAAAATAGTTCACAAGCATTAAGAAAATACGCTGAAGATGTAATTCAACCTAAAATAGAATCTATAGATGGTGTTACTTCAGCAGACCTTAAAGGTGGAGAAAAAGCACAGGTTAATGTAATAGCTGACCCAGCTGTTCTTTCAAATTATGGAGTTAGTTTATCCACTATAAAAGGTGTCCTATCATCTAGTAATAAAACATTCCCCTATGGTTCAATTACCCAAGGTGAGGATAAAATAGTTTTAAGAGCAATTGATAAATTAGAATCCTTAGATGACATAAAACAGATTCAAATTCCTGTAAAAGGAGGAAATACAGTTAGATTAGATAATCTTTGTAGTGTAGATTATGGATATGCAGACAAAGATAGTATTTATAGATACAATGGAAAAGACAGTTTGGTAATAGATATTTCTAAACAACAAGATGCCAACACTGTAAAAGTTATGCAGAGTGCATACAAATATGTAGATGAATTGAATAAAGAAAATCCTCAGTTTAAAATTAAAATTGCTAATGACACAAGTTCATACATAAGTGAATCAATAAACAGTGTAATGAGCAACTTGCTTATAAGTGCTGTTATTGCATTTATTGTAATATTTGCTTTCCTAAAAAGTGTAAGAGCTTCACTAGTTGTTGCAGTTGCAATACCAATTTCTATAATAGGTGCTATAGCAATTCTCTACTTTACTGGCGAAAGTTTAAATCTTATTACTGCAAGTTCACTGGTAATTTCGGTTGGTATGGTTGTTGATAATGCTACAGTTGTAATTGAAAATATATTTAAATATAGGAAAAGTGGTCGGTTGAGTATTGATGAATGTGCTATTGAGGGAACAAGAACTGTAACAAATGCGATACTTGCATCTACATTAACTACTATAGCAATATTCTTACCTATTATGTTTACAGATGGTATAGCCAAAATAACTTTTGGAGCATTGGGTAAAACACTTATAGCTTCCCTAGCCTTCTCTTTTATAGGTGCAATTACGCTTGTTCCTAGTGTATTTGCAAAATTAAGTAGAGGTAAAAATAGCCAAAAAATGCAAGAAAAAGATAGCCCTATATTCGATAAAGTAAGTGAAGCATATAAAAAATTATTAAGTGTATGTTTAAGACATCAACGTTTAGTTGTAATATCAAGTTTACTTATTTTTGTAGCTTCATTATTTGGAATGGGATTCATAGGTATGGACTTTATGCCTGCAGCAGACAAGGGAGAATTATCTATTTCTATAGAACTTCCAAAAGGTCTTAGCCTAGAATCCAATGATTATTATGTATCTATGACTGAGAAAAAAGTTTCAGATATTCCAGAAATTAAAACTTTAATAACAACTTTGACATCAGATTCAAATAATAATACAGCAAATATATCAATTGAATTAGAATCTCAAAAAAATAGAAAAAGAACTACCGATGAAGTAGAAAAAGAAATAATTGATAGAGTGGCTACTGTACCAGATTGTAAAATAAATGTAAGTCAAAACAGTAGTGTCATGGGTGGAGCTGGAGGAGCAGACTTCACATTAGAAATGAAAGGTCCTGATTTAGATGTA
Source organism: Clostridioides sp. ZZV15-6383 (assembly GCF_020657735.1). Taxonomy (NCBI): domain Bacteria; kingdom Bacillati; phylum Bacillota; class Clostridia; order Peptostreptococcales; family Peptostreptococcaceae; genus Clostridioides; species Clostridioides sp. ZZV15-6383. The sequence continues at coordinate 23,273 of NZ_JAGWCV010000048.1, forward strand.
TTAAAAATATTAGGAAAAGAAGTGGAAAAAGAATTCAGCTCTATAAAAGGATTTAGAAATGTTGAAACTTCTCTTACAGATACAACACAAGAAGCTCAATTTACGATAGATAAACATAAGGCTCAAGAATATGGCGTGAATACTGCTGAAATCGCAGGTATGTTACGTACAGCAATAAATGGTGACTCAGTAACTACTGCTACTATTGACGATTACAAAGTGGACGTAAATCTAAAATTTAAAGCAGATACTATTGATAATTTGGAAGATATAAAACAACTAAAAGTAAACTCTTCAACTGGAAAAGAAGTTCCTCTTGGTGCTTTTTCAGATATAAAAATGGCAAATGGTCTACAATCTATATCTAGAACTGATGGAGATTTTTCTGTAAATATAACTGCTACACTTGACAATTTAGATGCTGGTACTGCTACAAAACTAGCTCTAGAAAAAACAAACAAAATGGTAATTCCTAAAGATTACTCTATAGGTGTTGGTGGCGAAACAGAAATGATGAATGAATCTATGGCAAGCCTTGGATTTTCAATGGTCATAGCTATAGCACTAGTTTATATGGTAATGGTAGCTCAGTTTGAATCATTTAGTAAACCATTTATAATTATGTTCTGTGTTCCATTTGCATTTGTTGGAGTTGTGCTTTCTCTTCTAGTTAGTGGTCAAAGTTTAAGTACTGTAGGTATGCTAGGTATAATCTTACTTATAGGTATCGTTGTTAATAATGGTATAGTTCTTATTGACTATATAGAGCAACTTAGAAAAGCAAATCATAATAATGATTTAATTGGATTGGTTTCAATTGGTTGTGCAGCAAGATTAAGACCAGTTCTAATGACTACAGCAACAACAATTTTAGGTATGTTACCAACAGCACTATCTCTTGGCGAAGGTGGAGAAACTATGCAACCACTAGCTATAGTTATAATGGGTGGTCTGACTGTATCTACACTTATAACTTTGGTACTTATACCTACTATATACTTAATCTTTGATAAATGGGAGAATAAGTTTTCAGACAAAATTCCTAAAATATTTGGTAAGATAACAGATAAAATAGGAAATATAAAGCGTAAAATAATAAAGAAACCAAAATTGAAAGCTAAAGTTTAAATAGAATGGAGGGTGATTGTATTGAATAAAAAAGTTAGTAAAATAGTTGCAATTGGATGTGGTGTTGGTATAATAACAGCCAATCTTATGCCAGTTTACGCAAATAATAATACTTCTTCTATAAATAAAGTTGATAATTCTATTGTAAATAACTCAACTAAAAGAACATCTGAAAAGGAAATTTTTACTGCTAGAGATGCTGTAAGTGCTGCACTTAAAAATAGTGAAAAATTAAAAATGAAATCAGAAGAAATAAAGATGTTAAAAGAAAAGTTAGAAGTACAAGATGAAATTGATAGATATAGTGAAGGTAGCAATTCATTCCCATATGACCAAATTGGACTTCTTAAAAATCAAAGTGAACAGGCTAAAGGATTTATGGAAGACCAAATAGCTAATGATATTACTAATAAATACAATGATTTAGTTTCAAGAGAAAATGAGTTAGATAAGATAAAAAATAATCTTGAGATAAAAACTAAAGAAATTAAAGATATGAAATTAAAAAAAGATTTGGGGTTGGTAACATCTTTAGAAACTGAATCAGCTGAACTTGAACTTCAAACACTACAAAATACTCAAAAAGCTAAACTTCAAGAACTAAAAAACAACCAAGACTATTTTAAGTTATTGACTAATATAGATTTAAATAATTATCAATTGGATAAAGAATATAGATTTGAGTCTTTTAGAGTAGGTGGCTCAGTTGATTCATATATGGAAGGTAAGGTTAATGAATATTTAAAATACGACCAATTGATTTTGGAACGTACAGAGGAAAGTTTTAATGATAAAGATGAGTACAAAGCAGATTTACCAGATAGACCTAGTCTTACAAGACCAGTTGCTCCTACAAAACCAGAACAAGGAAGTCTAACTGATGCTGAATATGATATTCTTATGAATAAGTATAAAAAGGATTATGAGCAATATAAAAACAAAGTTGAAGCATATAATCTTGAAAGACAAACTTATGCTGCCGGTCTTACTACTTATGCAAATTATCTTCAACAAAAATATAATACTGAAAATGCTCTAGTAACATTAGAAGACAGTAAAAAAGCTCTTAAAAAAGGATTAATTGATAGCTATGCTCAATTACTCGCTTTAGAAGATACAATTCAAATTACTAAAAAACAACTTGATTTATCAGAAAAACAATTAAAAAATACTAAATTAAGATATGATTTAGGATTAATTACTTTAACTGATTATAAAAAACAAGTAGTAAGTAATGATGATGCTAAAAATAACTATGACACACTTATTGTGAATTATAACTCATTAAAAAATGGTATAGAGAAACCTTGGATACTTAATACTGGAAGTAATCCTGGTAAATAGAAAGATTTTTCAACATATGTTTGATAAAACAAATAATGGAAATAAATTATCAAAAATATAATTACTTGTAAAACCGTATACTTTTATAGAGGCTGTCTCAAAATAGAGATAAGCCTCTTTTTCATTGAGACTGTAAATCAATTTGTGCTTTTAAAGATAATTTCTACTTTATAGCAACAATTATTTATTTACTATTAATATTTCCCAATATATGAATTTTATTCTAATAAATTGTAAAAAATATATACTGGGATATTTCTAAATATTTTTGTAAACCATATATATTATGGCAAATTTTTAGAATGTAATTTTTTAAAATTATATTCTATTATCAAAGAATATAGATAACTGATTATATATACTATCCCA
>NZ_JAGWCV010000049.1:0-26018 GCF_020657735.1 Clostridioides sp. ZZV15-6383
TATATTTATTTTTATAATAATGAAAGAATACAATTAAAAAACGGAATGAGTCCGATTGAATATCGAACTCATTCCGAGTAAAGATAGCCTTTTTTAAGTCTGTCTACTTGACAGGGACATATCCAAATATAGATAAGCCTCTTTTTCATTGTTGAAATTATGAAAATATATTTGATTTCATACAAAAAAGAGTTCCTCATGAACTAAAAAGTTCATTTTGAGACACCATCTTCTTTTCTTATACTACATGGTTTTTTATATTGAATAAATTTCATAAGTATTATCTTCTTTTAACTTTTCTAACCAAATCATCTCTAAAATATCTAACTCTTCTAAGTAGTCTTTCTCAGTTTTGTTGTCATCATGCTTTATAAGTTCTAAAACTTCGAACGTAAATGCTTTTTCACCGTATTTTTTCCAATCATTATTTAACTCTTTTATCATACATGAACCAGCACCAAGTTGGAATTTGAGGGAGTTAAATTTGCTTTTTATGTCATTACTCTTTCCAAGGTAAATTGAATGTTTATTTGGAAAAGAGTATTTAATGTTGTTTGCATCATTAAGCGAATTGGAATTGGCAATTTTAGGGAGTGTAGTATTTTATGAGGATATTAGAATGAAAGAAATTAATTTATTAGAACTTTTATTAACTAAGAAAACTGAAACTACTTTATGGAAGATGGAATATATTGAATTTATGAAGAGGCAAAGTGAAGATAAGATATACTCCATAGAAGAACATATGAATAAAATTAATTAACAAAAAATTGTGAATAAATAGAATGTTAGTATATAATATAATCTATAAAGCATATCAAAAATACATATATATGGAGGGCGATTATGAAAGAGTATATTATAAATAACATTGAAGAAATAAGGGAAGAACTAATAGATTTGTCTAAGAAAATATGGGAAAATCCAGAATTAGCTTTTGAAGAAAAGTATGCAAGTAGCATCCAAAAAGAATACCTAAAATCAAAAGGATTTAGAATTGAAGAAGTAGAAAATTTACCTACTGGATTTATAGCAAGTTTTGGAGAAGGTAAGCCTGTGATTGGAATACTTGGAGAATATGATGCTTTACCAGAGCTATCACAATGTGTGAGTGCAGAAAGAGAGCCACTGGTAGAAGGGGAAGCTGGACATGGATGTGGACATAACCTATTGGGCGTAGCGGGTGTAGGAGCAGTTGTTTCCATAAAAAAATTAATAGAAGAAAATAAATTTAATGGAACAATAAAATATTTTGGTTGTCCTGCTGAAGAAGAAGGTGGAGGAAAGACAGTTATGTGTGTAAATGGCTGTTTTGATGATGTGGATTGTGCATTTACATGGCATCCTTTTGATATAAATGCACCTTGGAGAGGTGGAAGTCTAGCAAACTTATCTGTCAAATTTAAATTTAAAGGGATAACAGCTCATGCAGCTCAAGCTCCTCATAATGGGAGAAGTGCACTTGATGCTGTTGAAATTATGAATGTTGGAGCTAATTACTTGAGAGAACATGTGATTGACTCTATAAGAATGCACTATGTTATAACTAATGGTGGTGGAAGACCTAATGTAGTTCCTGGTTTTGCTGAAAGCTGGTATTTTATTAGAGGTAAAAAAGCAAAGGATGCAGAACACGTTCTTGATAGATTAATAAAAGTAGCTCAAGGAGCAGCAATGATGACAGAGACTGAAATGGAGTATAAGGTTACAGATGGAATATATGATTATATACCAAATCAATGTTTGACTGATTTAGTCTACAGTAATATGATTTTTGTTGGTTGTCCTAAAACAACTCCTGAAGAAGAAGAATTTGCGAAAAAATTATGTGATACTCTTACTAGAGAAGAAAGATTGGGTGTAGCAACATCATTCCAAAATGATAAATCTATTGTAGAAAGCTATATACACCAGGGGATAGTTGATGGAGACAAAGATAAAGGACTAGCTGGTTCTACTGATGTTGGAGATGTAAGTTATGTTATACCAGTAGCTCAATTTGCAATGGCAGCATGGCCTGTTGGGATTGCAAGTCATACATGGCAGTCATGTTCATCAGCAGGTTCAAGTATAGGATTTTCTGCTATGATAAATTCAGCTAAAGTACTGGCTTGTAGTGCTTATGATGTATTTATGAATACTGAAATTATTGATAAAGCAAAAATCGAATTTGAAAAATCATTAGATGGACAAAAATTTAAACCATTGGTATAATCTTGGTAATAAAATATTTCTGGGGGGAATAGCTATGAGAGAAAAAGTTGAAAAAGTGCTTGAAGAAAAGATAAAACCAGTATTACAAAGAGATGGTGGAGATGTAGAGCTTATAGATGTAAATGAAAATGGTGTAGTTTTAGTTAGACTACAAGGTGCATGTAGTGGGTGTCCAGGAGCGACTATGACAATCAAAGCTATTATTGAAAATGTTTTGGTGAGTGAAGTTCCAGGAGTAACTCAAGTATTAGGTGTTTAATGGTGGTAGTGCACTAAATATATGCTGAAATATTATAGATAGATATGAAAAAGTGTGAAAGAAAGCTGTAGATAAATTTGTTTTATATAAATTTAATTGCAGTATTTCTTACACACTTTTTATTTTGTTATCTAGCTTTTGTTATCCAGCCATACCAATAAACATACCTATAAAGTATGGAATTAACCATATAGTCCACACAACTATACTAAACTTATGGAAGAATTTTTTCTTCTCTTCATCATCTTTGTATAAGACAAAAGTAGCCCAACTTGCATGAAAAAGCATAAGCACAATTGCAAGAAGACCTGTAATGCTGTGAAGGTTTTGTGATAAAGCTGATTTTACCTCAAAAGTGTGGCTGTTAGCTATGTTACTCATTGTAAATGTTCCTAAAGTATCAAATATCAAACCAAGCCAAAATATGATTACGTGTTTCTTTTTTAAAATTTTAGCCTTTCTTTCTCCAAATACACCTATAGTATAAAAAATTAAAGCTGATGTTATAAATACTATTGCAAGTATTAATTTAGAATTCATAATTATCTCTCCTTTATTTTTGCTAATATATTTCTAAGATTTTTTACTAAGTCACTCAATTCGTTTTCATCACAATTTTTAAAAATATCATCAAAGCTTTCTTGTATTTTAATTTTAAAATTTGTGGCAAATTCAAGTCCTGTCGTTGTAAACTTAACGTATGTATTTCTTTTATCATCAGATTTCTTGAATTTTTCTATATATCCAATCTGTTCTAACCTGCTGATTATCCCTGAAACCGTACCTTTAGCTAAAGACATCTCATCACATAGTTGTGATATTGTAAGTTCTTGATTATGAGCTATCAGTTTTATAATTATAATCTGTTGATGTGTAAATCCATTCTCTTTAAAATTTTCCTCTACCGTGTACATAGTTTTAGAATAGAGCTCCTTTAAAAGCATAGCTATTCTAAAACAGTCATAATTAGTTTTCAATAAAATCACCTCTTGAATAGTTTGCATAGAAACTAATATAATATACTTTTCTGATATAGTCAACCTAAAATTTAATAATTTCATAGTAAATAATGAAGAATAGAACATAAAAATTTTACTTTAGGTATAAATAAAATAATTTGATGAAATTTTAACAATTTTTAAAAAGTTTGTTTACACAGTGAATAAATGATGCTAAAATTAACTCATAGATAAATATTAAAAATTTAATTTTGTTTAATGATAATAGAACCACGAAGGTTTTAACGTTACTTTACGTTTGCTTTTATGTGGTTTTTTTTATTGCAACAAAGGGGGAATTGGGGTTTGTTAAAAGATATACTGAAAAAGTTGTTGCAGTTTATTTTAGTAATGTTTTTATTGTCTTTTGTTGTTTTTTACATGGCAAGACTTGCTCCAGGAGACCCATTAATTTCTTACTATGGAGATGGAGTAGAAAGAATGAGTACTCAAGAAAAAGAAAATGCTATGAAAAAACTTGGTTTGGATGAACCAATATACAGTCAATATATAAAATGGATTTCAAATGCGTCAAAAGGGGAATTTGGGATTTCATTCAAATATAAACAAAATGTTACTTCTGTTATAAATGATGTCTACATAAACACTATAATATTAGGAGGTTCAGGTTATATACTTACCTTTGTACTAGCCTTATTGTTAGGAATATTTTGTACATTACATGAAGATAAGCTCATTGATAGAATCATATGTAAATTAGGGACAATAACCAACTGTATTCCATCGTTTTGGGTTGCTTTAGTGCTTATACTTATATTTAGTATAAACTTAAGTATACTTCCAAGTAGTGGTGCTTATTCAATGGGAGAAGAGTCCAGTATATTAAGTAGAATATCACATTTAATCTTACCTCTTACAGTACTTGTATTGAGCCATTTATGGTATTACACATATATGATAAGAAATAAATTGCTAGAGGAAATAAGAGAAGATTATGTACTTTTATGCAAAGCAAAAGGTTTGAATAATAGAACCATTGTTTTTAAGCATTGCCTGAGAAATATAATGCCATCATATATCAGTATAATGGCTATTTCGATACCTCATATATTGGGAGGAACTTATGTAGTTGAAAAAGTTTTTTCTTATCCTGGGTTAGGAACTCTTTGCTTTGAAAGTGCAAAGTATCATGATTATAATATGTTATTAGTTTTATGTCTAATAACAGGCGCTTTAGTAGTATTTGGGAATATGTTAGCTCAAATTATAAACAACAAAATAGACCCTAGAATGAAATATGATAGAGGTGATACTAATGAAGCCGCAATATAGTGATTTTGAAATTGTAGGAGATAATTATATTTTAGTAGCAGAAGATGAACATATAGAAACAAAGAAAACCTTATTTAAAAGAATTAGAGAATTACCATATATATCAATTTTTATTTTATCAATTATAGTTATTGGAAGTGTATTTTCATCTTTCATAATGACACATGAGCCAACATACATGAATTTAACAAGTTCTAATTTAGCTCCAAATAAAACTTTTTTATTTGGAACAGACTCAATGGGTAGAGATATATATTCTATGATATGGTATGGAGGAAAAATATCTTTATTTATAGGATTGTTTTCCACTGTAATATCAACTGTTATAGGAATAGTTTATGGTAGTATAAGTGGTTTTGCATCTGAACTTGTAGATGATGCAATGATGAGATTCACAGAAATAATACTTAGTATACCTTCAATATTGATTATAATATTTGTACAGGCTATACTTGGGAATTCAAATCCAATATCTATGTCTATAGTAATAGGAATAACAAGTTGGATGAATATATCTAAAATAGTAAGAACAGAAGTTAGACAAATAAGAAATAGCGAATATATACTAGCGGCTAGGAGTATGGGAGGAGGATTCTTCTACATATTAAAGCAACATTTACTTCCAAATTTTGTGGCATCAATAATGTTCATGGTTGTAACAAATATAGGTGCAGCTATTGGTACTGAATCGACACTTAGCTTTTTAGGGATTGGTCTGCCAATAGAAATTGTTTCTTGGGGGAGCATGTTATCTTTATCAGAGGAAGCATTACTTTCAAATAGATGGTGGATTATACTGATTCCAGGTATATTTTTGGTTACGACATTGGTGTGTATAACGAATATAGGTAATTATATAAGAAAGAATAACAATAAAAAATCTAGTAATTTATAAATCAGTATTTAAGCATTAAATAAGCAAATACTTAGGTGTTTGAAATATCTATTTAAATAAATGGGGTCAAAGCTTTGAAAAATATTTTATAAAAAGCAAAAGGGGGAGCATCATGAAATTAAAGAAGTTAAAAGTTTTAAGTTTAGTAATGATACTTAGTCTAATGGCAGGTTGTTCTAGTGGAGGAAACAAAGATAAAAAAGCAGATACACCTAAAGACGGTAAGGTGCTTGTTTATGGAAGTAATGACTATACAAGTATAAATCCGGCACTATATGAACATGGAGAAATAAATTCACTAATATTTAATGGATTAACAGCTCATGATGAAAATAATAAAGTAGTTCCTTGTCTAGCAAAGGACTGGAAATTTGATGAGGCAACAAATACATATACTTTTAATTTAAGAGATGATGTTAAGTGGCATGATGGAGAGAAATTTACAGCAAATGATGTCAAGTTTACAATAGAAACTATAATGAATCCAGACAATGCCTCTGAGATAGCATCAAATTATGAAGATATAACGAAAATTGATGTAGTTAATGATACTACTATAAAAATTACTTTAAAAGCTCCAAATACAGCAATGCTTGATTATCTAACAGTAGGAGTATTACCAAAGCATGTATTAGAAGGTAAGGATATAGCTACTGATGAATTTAATCAAAAACCAATAGGTACTGGACCATTTAAACTTGAAAAATGGGATAAAGGTCAAAGTATAACGCTTGTTAAAAATAGTGATTACTTTGTAAAAGAACCAGGTTTAGATAAAGTAGTCTTTAAGATTGTTCCAGATGATAAGGCTAAAGCAATGCAATTAAAATCAGGAGAATTAGACTTAGCTCAAGTAACTCCTAAAGATATGTCTAACTTTGAAAAAGATGAAAAGAATTTTAAAGTAAATATAATGAAAACAGCAGATTATAGAGGTATATTATACAATTTTAATTCTAAGTTCTTTAAAGATGAAAAAACTAAAGGATTACCAAATGCTTTAAGTTATGCAATAGATAGAAAAGCAATAGTTGATAGTGTATTATTAGGACATGGTGTGCCAGCATATTCACCTTTACAAATGGGACCATATAACAATCCTGATATAGAAAAATTTGAATATAATCCAGAAAAAGCTAAACAAGAAATTGAAAAGTTAGGTTGGAAATTAGGTTCTGATGGAATCTATGAAAAAGAAGGCACTAAATTAGCTTTTGAGATAACAGCAGGTGAGAGTGACCAAGTTAGAGTTGATATGGCGAAGATATGTGCACAACAGTTAAAAGAAATCGGTGTTGATGCTAAAGCTGTTGTTGTAACTGAAACAGATTGGGCTAATCAAGATGCTCATTTAATAGGTTGGGGAAGTCCATTTGACCCAGATGACCATACATATAAAGTGTTTGGAACAGATAAAGGTGCAAATTATAGTGCTTACTCTAATTCTACTATAGATAAAATACTTCAAAAAGCAAGAGAAACAGAAAATAAAGATGAAAAGTTAGAGTTATATAAACAATTCCAAGTAGAGATGACTAAAGATATGCCTTATACATTTATTGCTTACATAGATGCAATATATGTTGGGAAACCAAACATCAAAGGATTAACACCTGATACAGTTTTAGGTCATCATGGTGTAGGTATATTCTGGAACATAGCTGACTGGACAATAGAATAATATTGAAATTAATTAGAAGCCTTAGGGATAAAAATATATCCCTAAGGTTTGAATAGCATAGGGGTTGATGGTTTTTGGAACATTTATTGGCGGTTAATAATCTATCTGTAAGTTTTAAAGTAGAAGAAGGAGAAGTACAGGCTGTAAGAAATGTATCTTTTAATCTAAAAAAAGGTGAGACATTGGCTATAGTTGGAGAATCTGGTTGTGGAAAATCTGTATTGTGTAAGAGTTTGATGAGAATACTCCCATACAATGGATATATTAAAAATGGGGAGGTTTTACTTAAATCAAATGATTTGGTTAAGAAGTCTGAAAAAGAGATGGAAGATATAAGAGGAAAGAATATATCAATGATATTTCAAGACCCTATGACATCTCTCAATCCAACTATATCAATAGGAAAGCAAATAGCAGAAGCTATAGTGATTCACCAAGATATAAGTAAAAGTGAAGCTAAAAAAAAAGCTATAGAACTTATTGAATTAGTTGGGATAGATAATCCTGAAAAAAGATTTAAACAGTTCCCACATCATTTTTCTGGAGGAATGAGACAACGTATAGTAATAGCTATAGCACTTGCTTGTAATCCAGAAATATTGATTGCTGATGAACCTACAACAGCTTTAGATGTAACTATACAAGCTCAAATAATTGATTTAATAAAGGATTTACAAGATAAGATAGGATTATCAATAATATTTATAACTCATGACTTAGGGGTAGTTGCTACTATAGCTGATAGAATAGCAGTCATGTATGCAGGAAAGATTATAGAAATAGGAACAGTAGAAGATATATTTTATGACCCTAGACATCCATATACTTGGGGATTATTAGGCTCATTACCTACTTTAGATTTACAGGATGACTATCTATATAACATACCTGGAATGCCTCCAAATTTATTAAACCCTCCAAAAGGAGATGCTTTTGCAATAAGGAATAAAAATGCTCTTAAAATAGATTATGAAAAAGAGCCACCGATGTTTAAAATTAATGATACACACAGTGCAGCAACTTGGCTATTGCATCCAGATGCACCTAAAATAGATATACCAGTTAGAGTAAATTGTGGAAGGGTGATTTCTAATGAATAGAGAAAAAATACTAGAAATAAAAAACTTAAAACAATATTTTCATTTGGATAAAAGTACTACTGTAAAAGCAGTTGATGGTATAAGTTTTGATATATATAAAGGCGAGATATTTGGATTGGTAGGAGAGTCGGGTTCAGGAAAATCTACAACTGGTAAAACTATAATAAGACTACACGAATCTACTGGTGGAGAAGTAATCTACAAAGGAAATTGTATCTCAGATAAAAAGACATATAAATTTATAAAAAGAAATATAAATAAAAGTATGCAGATTATTTTTCAAGACTCTACTTCATCATTAAATCCACGCATGACAATTGCAGATATAATTTCAGAGCCACTAAAAATTCAAGGTATCTGTAAAAACAAAACAGAGAGAATGAATAAGGTATATGAGATGCTAAATCTAGTAGGACTTGATAGAAGTTATGCAAATAAGTATCCTTCTGACTTTTCAGGTGGGCAAAGACAACGTATCGGCATAGCACGAGCTCTTTCAGTAGACCCAGAATTTATAATAGCTGATGAACCTATAGCTTCTTTGGATGTATCTATACAAGCACAAATAGTAAATTTATTTAAGAAATTGCAACAAGAAAAAAATTTAACTTGTTTATTTATAGCTCACGATTTATCTATGGTTAGACATATTAGTGACCGTATAGGAGTTATGTATAATGGAAAATTGGTAGAATTAGCAGATTCAAGTGAATTGTATAATAATCCTATTCATCCATATACAAAATCACTACTTTCTGCGATTCCTATTCCTGACCCTAAATACGCTAAGTCAAGAAATAGAATAGAGTACAATTGTAATATATATGATTGTTCAAGTGAAAAGTCATTGGATTGGATTGAAGTTTCAGATGGGCATTTTGTATACTCTTCTCAATCAGATATAAATAAATATCAACAAAATTTAAAAGTTGTTTAGTATAAAATCACTATAATAAGTATTTACTTGAATTACAAACTAAAAGCCTATTTTTGGATAAATTTTAAAACCTCTCCAAAAATAGGTTTTTTTATTCATATTTTTCAAATATAATAAAATTAAAAACAAGAAAAATATCTTGTTAAGAAGATATCATAAAATTTTAAAAATAATAATATATAAAAAATGAACAATAAATCTATTTTTTTAAAAAGAATCTTCTATAAGTAAAATAAGATATGTTGGATAAATTACAATTGAAATCAAAAAATAAGAAAGAATAAGAGTTTATTAAAACAAATAAAGTGAGTATAAAAGTTTTAGTTAATAAAATACTATAAATGTAGGGGAGCTTGTAATGATATATAAAAAAGATAAAGTAATGGAAGTTTTAAAATCATCATATAGGAAAAATGAAAAAGGGATTACAGCTAACCAATTATCAGAAAAGACAGGAATTGCAAGAAACAATATAAGTACATATTTAAATCAATTATTCAATGAGGGTATGGTTACAAAGATAAAGGGAAGACCTGTATATTATATCCCTGCAAATATTAGCATTAATAAAGAGGAGTTGCTCGATACAAAAAAAGAAATAAAAATAGAAACTAAAATGAAAAAAGATAGTTTTGAAACATTAATAGGTAAAGAACACAGTTTAAGACCTATAATAGAAAAATGTAAAGTTGCAATGCTTTATCCTACAAATGGACTTCATACTATTATCTATGGAGAAACAGGAGTAGGAAAAAGTATGATTGCTAGGTACATGTATGATTATTCTATAGATAGTGGAATTAGAGAAAACAAAGCTCCTTTTGTAACATTTAACTGTGCTGATTATGCTAATAATGCACAATTACTTATGGGACATATTTTTGGAGTAGAACAAGGAGCTTATACAGGTGCAGAATCTTCAAGAAAAGGACTTTTAGAAATTGCAAATGGAGGGATATTATTTTTAGATGAAATTCACAGGCTACCAGCAGAAGGTCAAGAAATGTTATTTACTTTTATAGATAAGGGAACCTTTAAAAGACTAGGAGATGCAACTAAGGAAAGAGAATCTAAGGTATTAATAATATGTGCGACTACAGAAAATCCCACATCAACACTATTAGATACATTCAATAGAAGAATACCAATGAAAATAGAAATACCATCACTAAGAGACAGAACAATGATTGAAAGAATAGAATTAGTTAAAAATTTTTTCAAGGAAGAATCAAAAAGTATTTCTATTCCAATAAAAGTACATAGAGAAATAATTAAATCATTACTACTTTATGATTGTAAAAATAATGTAGGTCAACTTCAAAATGATATAAAATTAGCTGTTGCAAATGGATACTTAAGATATAAAAGAGATAATAAAGAACCAATTTATATAGAGAAAAAATACTTTGATAAATCTATAAATCAAGTAAGTGATGACTATAGAGATAAGTCTATTAAAGCAGATGAAGTCATAACACATGGGATAGAATATGTTGTATTTACACCATTAGGAGAAGAAGAAGTTGTCAACTATGATGATATGAATATTATTAATGTAGTAAATACTAATCTTAATGAGTCTGTAGAAATGAATATAGCAGATGCTTCACTATTTAATAATCTTAAGTTTAAAACTATGTGTGAAGCAATAAGACAAATTATTAAAGAAGATGAAAAGATAGATATAAGCCAATCAATATTTAAGTCAATGGCAATCTATATAAAAAGTGTATTAGATAAAAGTAGTTCTACAAATAACATAGACCTAAATCAAATTAGAAGAAATAATAGAAGTGAATTTAAAACATCATTAAAAATAGTTGGAATAATTGAAAATGAGTTTGATTTATTTTTATCTATAGAAACTGTAGCATATATTACATTATTTATAGTACAAGCTAAACAAGATGAACAAAATAAAATAGTGAATAATATTAATATTATAGTTGCTATGCATGGAGAAACTACAGCAAGTAGTATGGTTAAAGCAGTTGGTGATATTATTGGAGAATGTAGTGCTATTTCTTTTGATATGAGGTTAGATAAAAGCTATGATGAGATAATTGTAGATTTTAAAAAGTTGATTAATAATATAGACAATAAAGATATACTATTATTTACAGATATGGGTTCATTAAATTCTTTTGACGAAATTATAAAAAGAGAAAAGAAGTGTGGTGTAAGAGTAATTTCTATGGTGACAACATTAACTGTGTTAGAAGCAGTTCAAAAAGCTAATATGGGACTATCTTTAAATGATGTATACAACTCTATTGTTAATACGAGAAAGTACTATTTTGGAACTAGTGAAATTCAAAATAAAGAAAATCTATCTAAAACAATTATTATAGCATCGCATGTTTCAGAAGGTGTAGATAATCAAACAAGAAAAATACTAGAAGAAAAAATGAATAGGTACTTAGATGGAATAGACATTATATCTGTACCATATAAAACAGAAAAAGATTTAAGTTTAAATATTACAAAACTAAAAGAAAGCAGCAATATTGTAGCATTAATCAATAAACAAAGAGTTAATATTAAAGGAATTGACTATATCAGTAAAAAAGATATAGATAAGGATGAAAATATAAACAAATTAAAAAATATCATAAAGATAAGTATAGGTTATGATGATGTAGTTGAAGGTCTAAAGACATCTTTAAAAAGTTCTAATTATAATAGAATGTTTAAAGATATAAAATATGTGTCTGATGAATTGTTTTTAGTATTTAATGTAGAAAAAAAATATGATAAAGTAATTGGGCTTATGATGCATTTAGCTTTCATGGTAGATGGATTGATTGGAAATACTAGAGAAATTGAACAACTTGATAAAGAAAAAACACTTAATTACCACAAGAGCTTAAGCAAGATAAAAGATATAGTATCCCAATTAGATAAAAAATATAATATAGAAATTAATGAAAAAGAGTGTTATCAAATACTATTAATATTAGAGTATGCAGAAATAATCAAAAAAGATTACCAATGAGTATAAAAACTTATTTGGTAATCTTTTTTAGTCTAAAATAACATTAATATTAGACACATATAAATAGACTTAGACAAAATATCTAAGTATTAGCAATGAACATGATTGAAATAATCACATTTTAAAGCGTCTAAAAAAACTGGCACAATACTTGCTTTATATTAATAATAAATAGTGTAAATAATTAAAATTTAAATCAAAAGGAGTAAATAATATGCAGGAGAAAATATTAAGAGATAAAAAGGCAAATGACCCATGGGCAAGAATGACTACAAGAAACGGATTTAGTGCAGATGAAATAATCTCATCATTTCAAAAAGCTATAAGAAGAAATATGGTAGAACAAGCTTGTGAATTTGCTTATGAACTATATATATCATCACCAGAATTAGAAGACAAGCTATGGAGAAGAATACTTACAATATCAGTTGAAGATATAGGAATGGGAGACCCATCAGCTATAATAATCATAAACAATTTAAATCAAGTAAGAAAGGAATATTCATATGCAGATGGAGATAGACCTTTATTTTTCATACATGCAATAAGATATCTTTGTGCATGTGAAAAAGATAGATCAAGTGATTTATTAAAAAACATAATTATAAAAGGATTTGCAATGGGTAAAGTCCCAGAAACTATGGACGTGGCACTTGATAAGCATACATATAGAGGCTTAGAAATGGGAAGAGATTCATTCCATTTCTTAAATGAAGCTAGTATAGTAATACCAGAGAAAGAAGTAGATAATGATTATAAAGAAAGGTACTTAAAAATATTAGAAGAATATAAGCCAGAAGAAGCTATAGATACAGCTTTCAAATTTAATCATTGGCAGTACTAAGAATTAGAGTAAATATTAATAAGAATTAAAATAAAATAATAAGAATTAAAGTAAAAATTGATAGGAATTAGAGTAAGAATTGATTGATAAAAAATTAGAAAATAAAAGAGGTTAGATATTGCAGGAGGATAATTATGAATATTTTATTGGTATGCGCAAATGGAGCTTCAACAGGTGTACTTGTGGAAAAGATGAAAAGTTTTTGTAGTGAGCATGAAAAGTTAAAAATTAAAACTATAAATATAGAAGCAACGTCATTTGAAAATCTAAAATCATACATTCAAGCTAGTGATACAGATGTGGTACTTGTAGCACCACAAATTAGGTTCAAGGAAGATGATGTAGTTGAAGCTTGTAAAAATCATAAAATAGCAGTTGGTTTAATAGATACTAAGCATTATGGTCGTATGGATGCTCCTTCTGTTATGAAGTCGGCAATCGAATTATATAAAAATAGATAATTGGAGGGAATGAATAAATATGGAAGCACTTCAAAATAATTTGAGAAAGTTTCTTCTTCCAATAGCACAAAAGATTGAAAAACAAAGGCATCTTCAAGCTATAAAAGAAGGTATGATAAGTATAACCCCAATAATAATTGTAGGTTCTTTAAGTATGCTATTTATGGCACTAAACAATATGATACCTAAAGGAAGTGCAAAAGCATTCTTATCTGAAAATATGGATACATTACTTATTCCTAACAAATTTACTATGAGTTTATTATCTATATATTCAGCATTTTTTATAGCTCAAGCATTAGCTAAAAAATATAATCTTAATCATGTAGAAATAGGTATGACAGCAGTTATAGCACAACTTGTTGTATGTGGACAAGTAGTAGATGGTGCGTTAGATACAAGTTACTTAGATGCTCAAGGTTTATTTGTAAGTATACTAATAGCACTTTTAGTAGTTGATATTACTAAGTTTATGAATGATAAAAACCTTGTAATTAGATTTCCAAAAGAAGTACCAAGTGTAGTAAATAAGAGTTTTAGAAATTTAACGCCAATGATAGTATGTATAATGTTATTTACAGCAATAGCAGCAATAACTAAAAATGTATTAGGTCAACCATTACCAGCTATTATAATGAATTTCTTAGCACCAGCTATAAGCAGTGTAGATAATGTTTTTGCAGTAACTATAATACTTTTCATAACTCAATTATTATGGTTCTTTGGGCTTCATGGAGCAGCAATAACTTCAAGTATATGGATGCCAATAGCAGCTACATATATGGCAGAAAATGCAACACTAATAGCAGCTGGAGGAGACCCAAAATATGTGTTTACAATAGGATTTTACTATGGTTTTCTACAAGTAACTGGTTCAGGAATAACTTTAGGACTAGTATACCTTATGTCAAGAAGTAAGTGTAAGAGTTTAAATAGTATGGGAAAAGTTGTACTTTTACCATCATTATTTGGAATAAATGAGCCAGTAATATTTGGAACACCAATAGTTATGAATCCATATATGTTTGTACCATTTGTATTTGGACCTGTATTAGTTGGAGCACTTAACTTTATGGCATTAAAGGTAGGATTAGTAGGATTACCTATTGCAGAACCACCAGGCTTTTTACCTCCAGGGGTTGCAGCATTTTTAATGACATTAGACTGGAAGGCAATAGTATTAGTATTTGCAAGTATAATACTTATGACCTTGATATATTATCCATTTTTTAAGATAATGGAAAAAGAAGAATTAAACAAAAATGCAGAATTAGCTACAGCATTAAATGATGATAGCTTTGATTTTTAAAGAGTCATTAGAAGGAGAAGGATATGATACCTGAAATAGAAGAAAAAGTATTTAGCATAATATCAGAAGCAGGAGATGCTAAAAGTGATGTAATGATGTCTCTCAAAGAAGTAAAAAAAGGTGACTACGATAAAGCGAAAAATCTTTTAAACTCAGCATCAGAGAAAATACAACTGGCATCAAAGCATCATTTAGAATTGCTATCAAATGCTATGAATAGTAAAGACAGTGGAACTGATTTTTTAGTTGTACATTCTGAAGACCATTATTCAAATGCATTATTTGCTCACTCTTTAGTATCTGAACTTGTAGATATATTTGAGATGATGGACCCAAGAATTGATAAGAAGTAAGTTTAATATAAATAGTGCTTGAAGTTTGGCTATAGTTTATTAATTTGATAAATTTAATAAATGAACTCCCTTTTACTTTAAAGTACTATTATTTATAAAATTATTTATAAATATAGTAAATTTTTAGATAGAAAAGGAGAAATTATTATGGAGAAGTTTTCAGTAGTAATAGCTGGAGGGGGAAGTACATATACTCCAGAAATCATATTAATGTTGTTAGATAACCTAGATAGGTTACCATTAAGAGCGATTAAATTATACGACAATGATGAAGAAAGACAAAACAAATTAGCTAAAGCTTGTGAAATACTAATAAAAGAAAAGGACCCTACTATAGAGTATTTAGCAACAACATGCCCTAAAGAAGCTTATACAGATGTAGATTTTTGTTTGGCTCATATAAGAGTTGGGAAGCTTGAAATGAGAGAACTAGATGAAAAGATACCTTTAAAGCATGGAGTAGTTGGTCAAGAAACTTGTGGACCAGGTGGAATAGCTTATGGAATGAGGTCTATAGAAGGTGTACTTGAAAACATAGACTATATGGAAAAGTATTCTCCAAATTGCTGGATGCTAAATTACTCTAATCCAGCATCTATAATAGCAGAAGCCGTTAGAAGATTAAGACCTACTTCTAGAGTAATAAATATTTGTGATATGCCAATAGGTATGGAACATAGTATAGCAAAAATTGCAGGGCTTAAATCTCGTAAACATATGGATATAAGATACTTTGGATTGAATCATTTTGGTTGGTATACTTCAATTAAAGACAAAAAAGGAAATGAACTTTTACCAAAATTAGTAGAACATATAAAAGAGTATGGATTTATAAATGGTGAAGAAGGAATGAAAAATGATAAGAAAGACAGTTGGTTTGAAACTAATTTATTTACTAGAGAAATAGCAAAGACAGATTTAACTACAATACCAAGTAGTTATTTAAAGTACTATCTATTCCCAGATTATGTTGTAAATCATTCTGATTTAAATTACACTCGTGCCAATGAAGTAATTGATGGAAGAGAAAAAGAAGTTTTTGGCTCATGTGCATTAATAGAAAAGCAAGGTCATTCTAATGGCAGTGGGCTTAAGATAGGAATACATGCGGAGTTTATAGTTGATTTAGCTACAGCTCTAGCTTTTAATACTCAAGAACGTATGTTATTAATAGTTCAAAATAATGGAGCTATAGAAAATATACAAGATGATGCTATGGTTGAGATTCCATGTATAGTTGGAAAAGATGGGTATGAACCATTATCAATAGGTAAAATACCAACATTTCAAAAAGGTTTGATAGAACAACAATTAGCAGTTGAGAAATTAGTAGTTGATGCTTGGATTGAGAAGTCATATAATAAATTGTGGCAAGCACTTATGCTATCTAAGACAGTTCCAAGTGCAATAGTTGCAAAAGAATTATTAGATGATTTAATAGAAGCAAATAAAAATTATTGGCCAGAACTTAGTTAAGAATAATATATATTTTAAAAAAGTTCCTACAGTTTAGTACATAGCTTAGTTAGTGTATTTGTAGGAACTTTATTTATGATTTTATAAGCTTGTCTATAGATACTCTTACTTCTTCAAGGTTTGCAAAGAATTTGTTATTTAGTTGACGGTTACAGTTGTTTGACTAGATAAGTTCAATTTAATATAAGACGACAAATAAATCAATAGAAATAGTTCGAGAAGTTGTATAATAAAAAATTTACACTTTTAACAGGATTTATGTAGGTGTTTATAGAAATAAATAATATAGATATAAATAAACATGTACATAATACATAATTATTTTTAATTCTAAAATATGAGAATGGAGAGATGGCTATGAAGTGGAGAGATTATGCTGAGGATGTAAATTTATTTGAGGATTTTGATAAAACTATCAAGCCTCTAACTGACGAACAAAGAAAAAAAATATAAACACTTTAATTGCATATTTTTCAAAAGAAGTTCCTTCTAAAATATACAATTTATCAAATGATGAAATTAAGCCTAGAGACATACTTAGAGGACTTTTGAATGTATATCCACCAAAAGAAATTGCTCCAGAGATACTTAATATGTTACATAATTTATTGTTAATTGAATGTGAAGAAAGAGAGCTAGTAGATGTAAATGATATAGAAGAAGTAGAGGAAGGTATTGCTATATGGAGAGGTAATATAACAAATTTAAGAGCAGATGCAATAGTAAATGCTGCAAATAATAAGTTATTAGGTTGTCTACAACCACTACATTTATGTGTGGATAATGAGATACATTCATGTGCAGGACCTAGACTTAGAGAAGATTGTGACAAAATAATAAAAAAACAAGGACATTTAGAATATACTGGAGATGCTAAGATAACTAGAGGCTATTGTTTACCTGCAAAATTTGTAGTTCATACTGTTGGACCTATTGTATCTGGTGGTCAGCCAAGTAAAGAACAAGAAAAGCAACTGCTTCATTGCTACAAATCATGTTTAAACACAATAAAAGAAATTGATGAAATAAAAAATATTGTTTTTTGTGGAATTTCTACAGGTGTATTTGGTTATCCAAAAAAAGAGGCAGCTAATCTTGCTGTGAGTAGGGTTAGACTATGGATAAAAGAAAATCCTGAGAAAAATTTGAAAGTTGTATTTAATGTGTTTACTGAAGAGGAAGAAGAGAAATATAGAAGAATATTTAAATAATATTATATAGTATAATTCTAAGTTGATAGATTTGAACATGATAGTACAATATACTTCAATAAAATATTTAAATTTATAGATAATAATCTTTTAAATGATAAAAATTAATTGAATATTAATAGCTTATTTATTTTGGTGTTTATTAAGAAATAAATGAGCTATTTTTATGTTTAAATAGAAGTATTGTTTAGTAATGTGAATTAATTACTAATAAAAATGAAAATAACTACCAATTAAATTCATTTATACCTCAAATAAAAGAGTTAGTATTAGATTACAATAAAATCTAAAGAAAAGAGAGGTAATATATATGAAAAACAAAAATAATAAAGATAAAGACATGTTGAATATGAAAGTATTAAGAGTTCTAGGATTACTATTAATACTTTTTGATTATACAGGAGATACTTTGAATTTTTATAATTTCTTTGCTAAGCCATTAGTATCTGGAAGTTTGTATCATATAGGAGGTACTGATTGCATAGTATTTTTATTATTTATTGTAGAGTGTATATACCTAGTGGGAAGATATGTATTAAAAGTTAAGATAAATTGGAGTGAGATTATTGAAAATGAAAAAGATAATTTTATAAATAACTTATTAGTGGAAAAAATACAAGAAGAAAGCAATATTGTATATAGCCTATTAAATTCATACATATTGCCGTATATATATAAGAAAGGAAAAGTATTGATGCTTAAAACGTATAATATGTTAATCTATATTAAGGAAAAATACTATTATGTAAATATATACTAATGTAATATCTCACATAATTAACTATATTGGATTTTGTATTAGAGATAAAATGAATGATATAAATTTTTTAAGACACATAAAAATCGCAATTTATTTTGTAGTTAAGTTATAAATTTTATGAAAACTTATAGGTCATATAAAATAGATTGCGATTTTAATCCTAAACTTCTGCTATGATTTTACCTGTATCAGTTAAATCATATCCACCAAGACCTTGAAGTTCAGCTTTAAACTCAGCTGAATTTATTATGTTAATTATAGTTTTGTAAACTGGATTTTGTAAGTCTTCTTTTTTAATAACTAAATCATAACGTTCTTTATGAAGAGGAATAAAGTCAATGTTATTTACTTGTAAAGCAGCTTTTTCATTTCCTAAACCAACATCAGCTATTCCACGAGAGACAGTACTTGCAACACCAAGATGTGATAACTCTTCATTATCATAACCTTTTATATGATTACCATTAAAATTTAGAAGCCTAAGTTTACCGTCAAGTAGAACTCTAGTTCCAGCCCCTTTTTCTCTATTTACAAGAGTTATGTTTGGTCTAGTTAAATCCTCCCAAGTTTTTATTTCTTTAGGATTTCCTTTAGCAACGTAAAAACCTTGCATTCTGTAAGCTAGATTTATAAGTACACAAGGTATTCCTGGCAATAGTTTTTTAACAAAAGGGCCATTATATTCATCTGTTTCAAAATCCCATAGATGGGATGATGCTATAGAAACTCTGCCATTATATAATTCATATAAAGCATTATAACTGCCTATATAAGAGCGAAATGTATTGACTCCATCTAATTTTTTTTCAACGTACCTAGCTAAAATATCTAGTATCACATCTTGACCAGAAATAATGATTTTAGAATTGTTGTTTATATCTATATTTTTATTGTTGAAATGTGTATCTTTTACTTTACCAGTTTTTTGGCTGTTGATATATTCTTCAACGTCTTTAATATCAACTCTTATTTTTTTTCCTACTTTATAAGAAGGAAGTTCACCTCTTTTGATTAATTCATATACAGTATTTTTTGTTATCTTTAATAATTCAGCTACCTCGACAGGTGTCAAAGATGATAATGAGTCCATAATCCACCTCCATATAAGGTTATTTTAACATTAAAAAAAGGAAAATGTAGAAAATATTTAAAAGTAATGTAAATAATTTACTTGAAAATTTATTATCAGGTATATATAATTAAACTATATATAATGAAACATGATAAAACATGATAAAACGCATTAAAACATGTATTAAATTTACAAAAAGGGAGATTGTTATGAAAAAAATATTGGGAATATTAGGACTAGTTGCATGTTTAACTTTGGGGACAGTTGGATGCAATAGCAATGAAATCAAAAAAGATGATAGAAAACAAGAAAAAACAAATAAAAGTAGTGATTCAGTAGAGCTAAATATATCGGCTGCTGCAAGTTTAAAAGAAGCAATGGCAAAGATTGAAGAAGAATACAAAAAAGTTGATTCAAATGTAAAATTGACAGTTAATTATGGAGCTTCAGGGTCATTGCAACAACAGATAGAACAAGGAGCACCTTGTGATTTATTCATTTCAGCAGGTCAAAAACAAATGAAAGCTTTGGATGAAGAAAAGTTATTGGTTTCTGATACTATGAAAGATTTAGTAAAAAATGATTTAGTTCTTATTTCTTCTGCTGATAGTAATGTATCTAGTATGAAAGATTTGACTACAGATAAAGTGAAGAAAATTGCTGTTGGTGAAGCTGAAAGTGTTCCAGCTGGTAAATATGCAGATGAAGTATTAACTAATTTAAATTTAAAGGATAAGTTAAAAGATAAGCTAGTATTTGCAAAAGATGTAAAAGAAGTTTTAGCATGGGTGCAATCAGGAAATGCTGATGTTGGATTCGTTTACTTTAGTGATACTGTTAATAATGATAAGATAAAGGTGGTTGAAAAAACAGACGAAAAAACTCATTCACCTATTACATATCCAGTTTCAGTAATTAAAGCTAGTAAAAATATAGATTCTGCTAAGAAATTTGAAGAATTTTTGTTAAGTGAAGCAGGACAAAAGATTTTTGAAGAATTTGGATACAAAAAAGTAGAATAAGTTTATAAATAAACTATATGTATTTAAATATAAATTATATATAAATACATGAAAATTGAAAATAATTGTATATTATAATAAAATGGAAATAGTGAAATTAATAGACTTATTAATTTCACTATTTCCATTTAAAATTGAGGAGGTTTAAAGATGGAAACAGATTGGTCACCCTTATGGATATCGCTTAAGACATCTCTTTTGTCAACAGTAATAACTTTTATAATAGGAATATTTGTGTCATATATTATGGCTAACTATAGAGGTAAGTGGAAGGGTCTTATAGATGGGCTGTTTACACTTCCACTGATTTTGCCACCAACAGTTGTAGGATTCTTTTTATTATTGCTATGTGGGAAGAATGGATTTATAGGGAAGTTTTTATTAAATTTTGATAAAACTTTAATATTTAGTTGGACAGCAACTGTAATTTCAGCAGTAGTGGTGTCTTTTCCTATGATGTATAGAACTTCAAGGTCAGCTTTTGAACAGATTGACAACAATATGTTGTCAGCTGCTAGGACATTAGGTCTTAATGAGTGGAAAGTATTTTTTAAGATTGCAGTTCCATTAGCTTGGCCTGGAATAATTGGTGGATTGGTGCTATCGTTTGCCAGAGCTCTTGGTGAATTTGGTGCTACACTTATGATAGCTGGAAATATACCTGGAAAAACTCAAACTATGCCAATAGCTATATTTTTTGCAGTTGAAGGCGGAGATATGAACAAAGCTATGATGTGGGTTATGATTATTGTAGCAATATCTATAGCAATGATTTTATTATTAAATTATTGGTCAGAATTTCAGCAGAAAATTATAGGAAAGAGGTGTGGATAGTTGAGTTTATATGTAGATATAGAGAAAGATTTATCCTCTTTTAAATTAAAGGTAGAAATTAAACAAGAAAAAGGAATTTTAGGGTTTTTAGGAGAATCTGGTTCTGGAAAAAGTATGACATTAAAATGTATAGCAGGGCTTGAGAAACCAACAAAAGGTAGAATTGTATTAAATGATAGAGTACTATTCGATTCTGAAAAAAAGATAAATTTATCAACACAAGAGAGAAAAGTAGGTTTTTTATTTCAAAACTATGCTTTGTTTCCACATATGACTGTAAGTCAAAATATTGAGCTTGGACTTTTAAAACTGAACAAGAGTGAAAAAAAGGAAATAGTAACAAGGTATTTAGATATACTTAAATTAAATGGGTTTGAGGGTAGATACCCTTGGCAATTATCTGGTGGTCAGCAACAAAGAGTAGCACTAGCTAGGGCATTGGCAACATCTCCAGATATATTGCTTTTAGATGAGCCTTTTTCAGCACTAGACCATCATTTAAGAAGTAATATGGAAAAAGAACTTATGAACATGTTAAAAGACTACAAGGGAGATATACTATTTGTTACTCATGATATTGAAGAAGCTTACCGAGTTTGTGATGATATTATGGTATATAACAAGGGAGAAGGTCTTCCAAAGAGACCTAAAAAAGAGCTATTTGAATTTCCAAAGTACCTTATAGAAGCTAAGATAACAGGGTGTAAAAATATATCCAAATTAAATAGGATAGATGAAAATACTATTTATGCTACAGATTGGGGATGTGAGTTGACATTAAATAGAGAAATAGATGATAATATAGAATATGTGGGAATTAGAGAGCATCATATTAAGGTCTTGGATTCTAATGAAGATTTAAATGAAAAGTTATGTTTTGAATTGATTAACATTATAGAAAATCCATTTACTTATACTATATATGTTAGAAAAACTGATTTATCTAAAGAATGTATACTTATTCAAATAGAATTGGAAAAAGGTAAAATGAGATTTAAGAAGGGTGACAGCATTTATTTAGATTTTCCACAGGAATATTTATTTTGTTTTAAGTAAATTTATAATAAAAAGGAGTAGATTATATGACTGAAAAAGAAAAAATGTTGTTTGGGAAAGGGTACTATGCAAATGATGAATTGCTAGTAAAAGAAAGAGAGTATTGTAAAAAATTAACTAGACTATTTAATAATACTTTAGAGGATGAATATGAAAAAAGAGCAGATATTTTAAGACAACTATTTGGTTCCGTTGGCAAGCAGATAAATGTGGAACAAAACATTAAATGTGACTATGGATATAACATACATGTAGGTGAAAATTTCTTTGCAAATTATGATTGTATTTTCTTAGATGTATGCAAAATTGAAATAGGTGATAATGTAATGTTAGCTCCAAACGTTCAAATATATACAGCATATCATCCAATTAATGCACAACTTAGAAATTCAGGTATAGAGTATGGTTCTCCTGTAAAAATAGGTGATAATGTATGGATAGGTGGGGGAGTAATCATAACACCAGGAGTTACTATAGGAGATAATGTAGTAATAGGTGCAGGAAGTGTAGTTACAAAAGATATACCATCAAATACTGTAGCTGTTGGAAATCCATGTAGAGTAATAAAGAAAATAGAAGAATAAATATGATTTTACAAAGTATATACAAACAAAGTTTATAAAAATAAATTAAGAGTATTTACATATAATCTTTAAATAGATAATATATTAAAATAAAAATATATGCCTGTTTCTTTAAAAAAATTTATAGAAACAGGCATATTAATCGTATAGAGAAAATATCTTTCTATTCTTGTTTAGTCTTTACGTAAGAAATATTATCATTAGAAGGTTTTTCCATACCTAATGCTTTTAATATATCTTCATTAACAATTATATCTGTATCATCTGATGTAGCTACAGGCATATCAGACACTGATTCGCCATTTAAAATTTTAACTGCCATTTCACCTGTTTTGTAACCTAGTTTTTCATAGTTGATACCTTGACAAGCAAGAGCACCTTTTTCAACTGGACCAGATTCAGCTGCTATAACAGGAATTTTATTCTCAGTAGCTATTTTAGAAACTATAGGCATAGAAGATGCTACTAAATTGTCTGTAGGAACATATAAGACATCTATTTTTCCAACTAAACTAGAAATCCCTTGGTTAACTTCATTTGAAGTAGTTATACCTTTTTCAACAACCTTAAACCCATTTTTAGATGCATATTCTTTTAAAGCATCAACTTGAACTTTTGAGTTTACTTCACTAGTATTGTACATAACTCCTATAGTTTTTGCCTTAGGAGCAAATATTTTAAGAAGTTCTAAACCTTTGTCTACAGAAACAAAATCTGATGTTCCAGATACATTTGTGCCTGGTTTTTCAAGAGTTTTAACTAATCCAGCAGCAACAGGGTCACTGACAGCAGTCATAAGTATAGGTATATCTTTAGTAGCATTAAAAGCTGCTTGAGCTGACGGAGTTGATATAGCAAATATTAAATCTTTCTTGTCAGATGCGAATTTGCTTGCAATACTTTGTGTAGTTGGCATATCATTTTGAGCATTTTGGAAGTCTATATTAATATTTTCACCATCTTTAAAGCCGTTCTTTTCTAATGCTTTTACAAACCCTGTCTTAGTAGCATCTAACGCTGGATGTTCAACCAGTTGAGTTATACCAATTTTTTTAACTTCTTTACCTTTTGAATTACTTTCTTGTTTTGAACTACTAGAATCTCCTCCTTGAGAACATCCTGTAAGCATAGATACACTAAGAGCACCAGCTAAAATCAAACTTGCCAATCTTTTTTTATTAATCATTTTTATATCCCCCTCGAAAATTTATTGTTATATATATTCATATATTCATATGAATTATTGCAAAGTTACCATAATTATTATAATTTTAAGATTATTTTAGAAATAGACTTAATATAATAGATACATTTTAAACTGCATATTCAAATTTTTCTAAGATTTCTTCAACTGTTAATTGTTCTTTTTCTTTACCTTTTACATCTAAGACAATTTCACCCTTATGAAGCATTATCAATCTATCACCATATTGAAGAGCATGTTTTAAGTTGTGAGTCACCATAAGTGTAGTTATATTTTTTTCCCTTACGATTTTATCTGTTAACTCAATTACTTCATTTGATGTTTTTGGGTCAAGTGCTGCTGTATGCTCATCAAGTAATAAAACTGAAGGATTTGTTAAGCATGACATAATTAGTGATAGTGACTGTCTTTGACCTCCTGATAAAAACTGTACTTGTACATCAAGATATTTTTTTAAATCAAGAGATACACCTTCTAATAAATTTTCTAAGAAATCTCTTTTATAACGAAGACATTTTCTTAGGTTTAATAATTTACCTTTATTAAGTGCTAGAGATAAGTTTTCTCTAACTGTCATAGAAGGACAAGTTCCTAGGCTAGGGTCTTGAAAAACTCTGCTTACTATTTGAGTTCTTCTATGTTCAGCTAAGTTAGATAAATTATGTTTATTTAGTAATACTTGACCAGAAGATTCTTTTATAAGTCCAGATATTATATTTAATAAAGTAGATTTACCAGTTCCATTACTACCTATGATACTTACAAATTCACCATTTTCTATGTCGATTGATAAATTTTCAAATATAGTATTAGGTTCACCGTATGGATTAGGGAAACTCTTTGAAAGATTTTTAATTTGTAGCATCTATAACACCTCTTTTTTCTGATTTATTTTTGGTACTAGCTTTGCATTTGTTTTTTTTAGTGAAATGTTTAAGTTACCAGTAGCTAAGAAAGCTATTATAACTATAGCAGTTATTAATTTTAAGTCAGTCGATAACATTCCTAAACTCATTGCAAAGTAGATAGTGAATTGGTATATAAAAGAACCAACGATTATTGCAGTAGTATCTTTGATAAAAGTAAATTTCTTAAATAGTGTAATACCAATTATGATAGAAGCAATTCCAAGAACCAAAGTTCCTATACCCATATTTACATCTGAGAATCCTAAGAACTGAGCCATAAGACTACCAGATAAAGCAATAAGTCCATTTGAAATCATAAGTCCTAGTATTTTTATAGAACCAATATTTATACCCAAAGATTTAATCATTTGAGAGTTATCACCAACACCTTTTAAAGTGTACCCAAGACCTGTTTTTAGAAATAAGTCTAAAAGGACTTTACAGATAAATACAAAAGCCAAGGCTAAAACTATAGGAGATATTTCTCCATTGAATAAATGCTTAAAGCTAAATAGAGGAATATTTGATTTTCCCATTATTCTTAAGTTGATA
>NZ_JAGWCV010000050.1:0-24821 GCF_020657735.1 Clostridioides sp. ZZV15-6383
ATTTTTTGTGTTTTTTAGACATAGAAAAACCCCCTTAGAGTATACACTTTTTAGACCTATTATAATGGCCTTTTATTTAAATGTCTACTATAAGGGGATTATACTAAAATAGAGATAAGCCTCTTTTTCATCGTTAAAATGATGAAAATACATTTGATTTCATACAAAAAAGAGTGCCTCATAAACTAAAAAATTCATTTTGAGACACCTCCTTCTTAAAATCTTATTTCTTTCCAATTTCAAATATCTCATTTTTAAGGTAATCAAACAAACTTGTATGAACCTCATAGTAAGATACATTTTTCTTAGAAGTAACTTTTACATAATCTTTTCCCATTGTATCAACTTTTACAGCAAAATTATCACCTTTTATGTTTATAGTAAAGTTATAGTCACTTCTTTCCTTACTTTTCTCAGGTTGAACTTTTCCTACAACCCTTTTTGAAATCATCTTATGTGCTAAATCATCAAACTTCCATCTATGAACTTTTTTAGTTTCTTTTCCATAAGTTATAGTTACCCCTTTCCAATCTTTATAGTGACTTAAAAGGTCAAACGAAGTATATATACTCTCATCTAAAAGTTTCTTAAAAGCATTCTTAGAATCAACTGGAACTTTATAATATTCTTCTTTATTTACAGTATACACTCTAAAGAAGTTAAGGTCGGTAGAAAATTTAACTCCATCATCAGAATATCCTTCATAAACTGCTTCATAAGAAGAAGTAGTATTTCTTACTTTCTTAAAATCTGAGAAAAATAACTTTATTTCATCCCACATATCTTCTTCAATTTTTATGTTTTCTATATTTTTGTCTGATATATAAACCTTCTTCTTCTCTTTTATTTGAGTCATTAAAGACCTATTATCTTCTTCTTCTTTTTCTACCTTCTTCGGAACCTCACTTTTATCCTTTTCCATATTTATTCCTATTCTAAAGGATATAAAGTATATTATAAAGAAAACAACTACTCCTATTAATATTGCAGCTTTTTTCTTTAGCTTTCTTTTCTTACTCATTTAACCACCCCTAGAGTTTATAATCATAAAACAATTATATAACTTTTTACACTTTTTTTTAAGGTTTAATTAATTATTACACTTATTTCCTTGGCAATTAGTACATGGTTCAACGTGAACTGTTATACCTTTTACAAATTCCATGTGTTTTATTATATGTTTTTCAAGCTTGGTAGCAATGTCATGCCCTTGCTTAACTGTCAAATTTTCATCTACACATATAGTTAAATCCACATATGCCGTAGCTCCATGTTTTCTAGTCTTTATATCACCTAGATTCTTAACACCTTCTGTATCTGCTACAATAAATTTTAATTCTTTTATCTCCTCTTCATCAACTGAAACGTCCATTAATTCATTAACAGAACTTATAAGTATATTAATTCCTACCTTAGCCACAAATATAGCCACTACAACTGATGCGATTGGGTCTAAAGGCTTAAATCCTAGAATAGAACCACCTATACCTATGAAAGCAGCTACTGAAGATAAAGCATCTGACCTATGGTGCCAAGCATCAGCTTTTAGTGCTGGAGAATTTATCTTTTTAGCAACTTTTATTGTTATTCTATATTGATACTCTTTTATCAAAATTGAAATAACTGATACAACTAATGGTAATATTGATGGAACACTTAATGCATCTAAGTTAAATAAAGATTTAATTGCTTCTATACCTATTGTTATAGAGACGAAGATAAGTAATATTGATAGTACGAATGATACCAATGTCTCTGCTTTCTCATGACCATAATTATGTTCTCTATCTCCAGGTCTAGAAGATACATAGTTACCTATCAATACCCCTACAGAACTTATAATATCTGATGCTGAATGTAATCCATCTGCAATCATAGCACTAGAACTACCAATAACACCAGCTATCACTTTAATTATTGTTAATACGATATTCCAAAGTATTGATTGTATTGTTATTTTATTTGCTTCTTCATATCTTGTTTCCATTTTTATTCCTCCTTTTGAACAACTCTAAATATTATTAAAAATATACATCTGAACATAAATTAAATCCACTCTTATATGCAAATGTATACTCTTTACTTTCAATAGAGATTATCAATCTTCTATAAAATGAAAAATCACCTAGCTTAAGCTAGGCGATATATATTATACACTATTATTTAAATTTATGCTTCTTTTATTATCTCCACTACCATTTTGGCAGAATCATATAAGTCTTTTATAGCTATATGTTCACTTAATGTATGAGCATTTTTCATACCTATTCCTAAAGTTATAGCTTCTATACCATTCTTACTTAATATATTTGTATCACTACCTCCTCCTGTGGATTCAGTATGATCTTCTATACCTAAGTTTGAAAAAGCTTTTTTTGCAAGTTTTATTATTTCAGAGTCTTCACTAACATCTATTGGTGTATATGCTCTATTGACATCTATCTCAATTTGAGCTCCAAAATCCTTTGCAGCTTTCTCAAAAGTCTCTACCATGTGTCTAGTTTGAACATCTAATTTATTTTCTTTTAAACTTCTAGCTTCTGCAACTATATTAACTTCACCTGTTACTATATTTGTAGCTGTTCCACCGTTTATAATTCCTATGTTAGCAGTTGTTTCTTCATCTATTCTAAGTAAATTCATATTTTCTATAGCTCTAGCTACTACCATTATAGCACTTATACCAGCTTCAGGTTCAAGACCTGCATGAGCAGTCTTTCCTAGTATCTTAACATTTATTACATCTTGTGCAGGAGCTTTTACTATTATTTCTCCTGGAGAACCACCACTATCTAATACAAATGCATACTCAGAATCTATTTTTTCATAGTCTAAATTTTTAGCTCCAACTAATCCGCATTCTTCACATATAGAGAATACAACTTGTATATCAGTATGTTCTATGTTATTTTCCTTTATATATCTTAAGCCTTCTAATATAGCTGCTATACCTGCTTTATCATCAGAACCTAATATTGTAGTACCATCACTTTTTATTATTCCATTTGCTTCATCCACTATAGGTTTTACTCCTATACCTGGAGTTACTGTGTCCATATGTGAACTAAATAATATTTTCTTTCCTTTTTTATTTCCTTTTAGTGTAGCTATTATATTACCAGTTTCTCCATTTGTTTTTTCACCTGCATTGTCTACTAGTACTGAACAACCTATTTCTTCTAGTTTTTTAACCAATACTTTAGCAACATTTCCCTCTTTTAAAGATAAACTATCTATCTGTATTAATTCAAGGAACTCATTTAAAATTCTTTGCTCGTTTATCATAATTTTCCTCCATAATATAATAGGTATTTCAACATATATTGTAGTGTAATATTTAAATATTATCAATAGTTTTTAAAGTTTTGTATTACTTTCATTAACTTTTTTTAGCAAAATGAAAGTTAAAGCTAAATTCTTGTATTTTTATTATTTTTATCTAACTATATTTCTTTGTCTAGAATCTATAAAACATAACCAATACCCTAAACTATTTGTTCTATTATCACAAGCTTGGTATCTTAAAAAGCCTGTACTTCCGTTGTCTGGCTGTTCATTTCTATTTCCTGGAATAGCATAAATATAATGTTTTCTCTTATTATATTCATCATACTGAACTCCAAATAAGTAATGTCTATATTTATATGAATTCAATACTGCATCACTATACATCGTATAATTCAACACATTTAAATAGCCTAAATGAGGCATTGTATATCCACACAATGTTGTAGGATTTATCTCTATTTTCCACCATCTTGTCTTATCTATATAATCAGTTACAAAAGGTTTTACTTCTCTAAATAGTTTCAAACCTTTCTTTATTTGTCTTGGCATAAGTAATGTGCTAGCCTGTTTATTTCCACTATCTCCTTGACTTGCTCCATTGACTCTTTTTATTTTCTCAATATGATTTTGCTCTTTTTGAGTTTTCTTTGATTTAGTAGTTTTTAAAGAGACAAACCTATCTTCTTCCCTGCTTACTTCAAAAGTTTCCTCATCTTCCTCATCTTCTTCGTCATATTCTATGTCTCTATATTCTTCCTGTACTTTGACTTTATTATAGTTTTCTATTTCTTTATAATTATTGAATTCTTCAATTTCTTCATCACTAGAATCTTCTATATCCGTTCTTGCTTTTAACTCTGCCTCTTCAACTTCTTCTTCATCTTCCCAATAATCTTCATACTCATCTTCATCATATTCTTCTATAATATACTCTTCATCTTCATCACTATCTTCTTCTCTATATTCTTCTTCACCTGTCTTTTCATATTCTTCGTCTTCTTCATTTTCATATTCTTCCTCTTCTACCAACTCTTCATACTCTTCTTCATCTGAATCTTGGAATAATATGTCCTCATAGTTTTCAATCTTATTTCCTTTAAACCCAATCAAAGGTATATTTCTTTCATACAATAATGCAATACCTTTTATCTCATCATCATAATCTTCTAAATCTAAAACAAATTCACCTCTTCCTTGTTCATTTAAAATTATATTTCCTAAGTCTATTAATCCATGGTCACCTTTTATTGCCACTGTTTTATACCCATCTTTAACATATTTTAGATTTTCTACATATAATGCAATAATTGCTTTTTCATCGTTTACTTCAACTTTTGCAAAAGCTTTTGGCAGTACTCGTTCTTTGTATCTAAAGTTTATGTCTTTAGCTTCTAGTATTATATAGTCTCTTTTAAACTTTCTTTTAGAACCCACTGCAATCCCCCCTTAACACAGTTTCTCTAAACAATATATGTTAATAAAATAAAAAAAAGTACCTTCTATTTAGAAGATACTTTTGTATTTATTATATTTGAAAGAACTGAAAACTCTTCTATACTAAGAGTTTCACCCCTTCTTTTTTCGTCTATGCTAGCTTCTTTCAATATTTCTCTTATTTCATCTTTATTAAGAAAACCAAGACCTCCCAATGAATTAAGAAGAGTTTTTCTTCTTTGTCCAAAAGATGCTTTTACTGTTTTAAAAAATATTTCTTCATTATGAACATCATATTTTCTTTCAGCTCTTACGTGTAGACCTATAACTGTTGAATCTACATTTGGTTGTGGTATAAACATATGTCTTGGAGCCTTTGCTACAATCTCTGTTTCACAATAGTATTGAACAGCTATAGATAATGCTCCATAGTCTTTAGTCCCTGGAATAGCATTCATTCTATCTGCAACTTCTTTTTGAACCATAACCACTATATCTGTTACAGGTATGTCTCCCTCTAAAAATTTCATAACGATTGGAGTAGTTATATAATATGGAAGATTTGCTACAAGCTTAATTGGTCCACCATTTAATTTATCTTTTATTAGCTCTTGTATATCTACTTTTAGTATATCTTGATTTACAACCTCTGTATTATCTAAATCTGACAAAGTGTCTTTCAATATAGGGATTAGATTCCTATCGATTTCTATAGCCACTACTTTTTCTGCTACTTTCCCCATCTCACGAGTAAGTGTGCCTATACCTGGCCCTACTTCTATTATATTATCTCCTTCTTTAATCCTAGCTCCAACTAATATTTTGTCGATTATATTACTATCTATCAAGAAATTTTGACCTAAAGACTTTGAAAATTTAAAATTATATTTTTGTACTACTTCCTTTGTTGCACTATGTGAAGATAGTCTATCCATTCTTTACTCCTTTTTAACTTATTTTGAGATTTAATTTTATTAATTATACTTATTTGTATGTATTTACATGTATTTAAAATAAAGTATCTATCAGAAATAATTTATCTTAAATTAACCTGTAATTCCACATTTATTTTATATATATTTTTTCATATATTAAATACTACATTTAGATTTGTTGTAATGCATCTATAAATTCTTCTCTTTCAACTCCATAATTATTCAATCTATTTAAAAATTGTTTTGCATTTCCATATCCAATTCCAAGTATTTTACCAAGTGCATCTCTTCTAAATGATGCTTCTTCATTGCCTATAAGACCATTTCTAATTAAATCAACTTGTTTAAATTCTTCTCTTTTTTCTGTATTTTCAGTTCTAACTTTATTCAAAGCAGATATTATACTTTGAGGAGTAGCATTTTCAATACCTATATCTCCATCCTTTCTAGCTTCTTCTCTTGGCAGAAATGCATGTTTACATCCTGGAACTTCTGATGCTATTTTTTTTCTTATTTTTTCACCTGCAAAATCTGGGTCTGTAAATATTATAACACCACGTCTTTCATTAGCAGCTTTTATACGCTCCATTACACCTTTTGGAAAACCAAATCCACCTGTAGTTATAAGTTCTGCATCTATTGCTCTCTTAACTGCTGTAACATCATCTCTTCCCTCTACTACTATTATTTCTTTTATCATATAAATTCACCTTTTATTCATTTTTAGTTTTTCTGTACATCTCTTTATTTTAAGGTTTTTGTTTGATTTAATCAAGGGACTAAGTCATTTATTTTTATGCAATAGTATGTCTTTTAAAAAAGTTTATTTCTATATATATGAATATATTAAAAGAACCTAGATATAAAATCTATATTCTAGGCTCTTTCTTATCATAATTTTATTGTTATACTTAACTCTCTTTTTCTGTCTTCCCATCATATTTTGATATCCATTTATTTAGTATAGCTTCTCTATTTCTTGCTGATGATTTTAAATCATTGTTTATCATTTGTTCTAATGGCTTTTTAGGGAATCCTTCTGGTATTGAATTTCCTGTATCAATTGTAGTAACTGCAAAATTCTTAGAATACTCATTCATTGCATCTTTACTTATTGCCCAATCTAAAAATACTTTTGAAGCTTCTTTTATATTATCTTTTTTCACAAGAGCATTTGATTCTAACTCCCATCCAGAACCTTCTTTTGGAAACACAACTTCTACTGGATAACCTTCATCTTTTAACTTTATACCTCTATTTCCAAAAGATATTCCTATAGGATATTCTCCTGAAGCTGCTGATATGGCTGGAGCTGAACCAGACTGAGTATATACACCAATATTTTTATGTAATTTATCCATGTACTGCCATGCTTTTTCTTCACCCATAATCTGTATAAGAGCTGATACTGTTAAATATCCTGTTCCTGCAGAGGCTGGATTAGGCATAGATATAAGACCTTTATATTCTGTCTTTATTAAATCTTCATAAGAACTAGGGATTGATATGTTTTTTGCCTTTAATTCTTTAGTGTTTACTGTTATACCTGTCATCCAAGCATCTATCCCAACCCAAGAAGGAACTTCCTTATCATCTTTAAACGCAGGATTTATCTTATCAAAGTCTTTTGGAGCATATGGCTCTAACATTCCTTGGTCATCTAAAATTATCAAACTTGTAGCTGCAACCCCCCATAACAAATCTGCTTTAGGATTATCTTTTTCTGCCAATAGTCTTGCTGTCATGTCTCCTACTGATAATCTAAGAATATTCAATTTAATATCTGGATATTTCTCTTTGAATGTAGTTAAATATGTATCTATACTATCTTCTTCAATTGCTGTATAAACTGTTAACTCTCCTTTTGTCTTACTATCAGATTTTGAATCCGAACCTGAGGAATCATTACTACATCCTGTTATTACACCTAATAAAAATGCTGATAACACTCCTAAAAAAACTATTTTCTTAAATTTC
Organism: Clostridioides sp. ZZV15-6383; assembly: GCF_020657735.1. Taxonomy (NCBI): domain Bacteria; kingdom Bacillati; phylum Bacillota; class Clostridia; order Peptostreptococcales; family Peptostreptococcaceae; genus Clostridioides; species Clostridioides sp. ZZV15-6383. The sequence continues at coordinate 7,635 of NZ_JAGWCV010000050.1, forward strand.
ATTTTTACCTCCTCTAAACAACATCTTTTTGTTGCCATTTTTGCGTGTTATTTTTTAATTTCTTTGTTATAAGTTCGTATAAAAATCTCACTATTATATTTGTTAAAAGTACTAATACTGCCATAGCAGCTGATGGCCCTATATACCCTATCTCATCTAACTTTAGTATTGATATTGATGCAGTTTGAGTTTGAGGTACATATAAAAATATTAACGCTGAAACAGTAACCATTGAATTTATAAAATAATATACAGCTACTTCAAGTATTGATGTTATAGACATTGGAACTGTTACATTAAAAAACACCTTATAAAATGGAATATTTATAGATTTTGCAACTAGTTCATATTCTCTATCCAACATTTTTAGAGATGAGTTTGAAGTTATAAAGCAAACTGAATAAAAATGGACTATATTTACTATAACCATTATTGTTGTACTTCCATATAAAAAATTTAATGGATTACTTGCTGAATTAAAAAAAGTTATATACGATATACCTAAAGCCAAACCAGGTAAGGCCATTGGTATCATTGATAAAAAGTAAGCTATTTGTCTCAGTCTAGAAAACTTATCTACTTTTTCTATCATATATGCACTAAAAAATACAAATATAGTACCAAATATTGCTGTTAACGTTGATATTTTTAAACTACTTAAATATGTTTTTATTCCATTTCCTGATATACCTTTAAATGTATAATGTTCCATTGTAAAATTTAAATTATATGGCCATAGTTTTATAATTGAACCTATGACTGAAACAAATATCAAAATAAAAATTAATAAAATTATAAAACTACATGCTATTAAAAATACTCTATCTCTGAACTTATTTTCCTTAATCTTATATGGTATAGATTTTGAAGTTATAGTTATACCCTGTTTTTTACTTGCCATCTTATCTATCGTAAAAGCTATAAATACAGGAATCAACATTACCATAGAAACAGTAGCTCCCATTGGTATGTTAAATTGACCTACCACTTGTTTATATATGTCAGTAGCCAATACATTGTAGTTTCCTCCAACTATCTTTGCTACTCCAAAATCTGTAAATGCAAGTATAAAAGATACAAAGAACGAGCTAACTAGTGAATACTTTATTCCTGGAATTGTGATTTTACAAAACTTTTTAAATTCACTAGATCCTAAGCTATCTGCTGCTTCATACAGTCTATAATCAGCCATCGAAAGTGCTACAGATAATATTAAAAAGGCTTGTGGAAATGTAAATAGTATCTGACAAATAATTATTCCTAATGGACCATATAGTGGTACTTCTATCCCTATAATTGTAAATATTCCTTTATTTCCAAAAAGATATATAAGTGAAATACCATATAGCATAGCTGGTGCGAAAAGTGGAAATATGCCCATAGTTTTAAAAAAGTTTTTAAACCTTATATTCGTTCTTGTTATTGCATATGAATATATAAATGCTAAACATAGTGATATTAAAGATGAAATTGTAGATATAAAAATTGAATTTTTAAATGATGCTATAAGATTTGGATTTTCAATATATTTACTAAAGTTTGAAATTCCTATAAAATTTCCATTTGTATCTAGAAATGCATTTTTTAATAATGATATTAATGGAAATAATATGAATAATATTAGTAAAATTACTGAAAAAACTAAGAAATATTTTTGTATCATACTATCACTTATTCTTCTTTTATTTTTTACTGTTATCATTTATTCACCCCTAGCTATTAAGCACATCCTTCTGATTTATATTCTACAATTCCTTCTTTAGGTATCTTGAAGTTTATTTTAGAACCTATACATAGTTTCATTTGTTCTGCAACTTTGGAAACTACATCTAATTTCATTTGTTTAGAACAATACTCAACTGTAATTCTATAGTTAAATCCTCTAAATTCAATATCTAAAACCTCCCCAACTTTTATATCTTTATCTTTAGAATCTCTATTAAATTCTACCTTTATATCTTCTGGTCTAATTGCTATCTTATTAATACCATCATCTATAAAATTTATTGTTCCTATAAAATCAGCTACAAAAGGTGTTTCTGGGCTTTTATACACTTCCTTTGGAGTTCCAACCTGTATTATCTCTCCACTATTCATAACAACCATTTTATCAGCTAAACAAAGCGCCTCTTCTTGGTCATGTGTTACCATTATAGTTGTAATACCTAGCTTTCTATGTAAACTTCTAATCTGTTCCCTAAGTTTCAACCTTACTTTTGCATCTAATGCAGATAAAGGTTCATCAAGAAGTAAAAAGTCTGGCTCTAAAGCAATTGCACGAGCAAGTGCAACCCTTTGTTGTTGCCCACCTGACAATTGTGACGGATATTTTTTATCATATCCACTTAATTCTACGACTTCTAAAACCTCTCTAACTTTCTTGCCTATATCAGATTTACTTATATTTTTATTTTCTAGTCCAAAAGCTATATTTTTGTAAACATTCATATTGGGAAATAATGCATATGACTGGAAAACTATACCAAAATTTCTACTTTCAGGTGGTGAATTAGTCATATCCTTATCATTTATTATTATTTTTCCATCATGTCTATCCTCAAGCCCTGCAATTATTCTAAGCAATGTACTTTTCCCACAACCACTTGGACCTAGTAAACAAATGAATTCTCCTTTTTCAATATCAATAGATATGTCTTTTAACACCTTAACTTGTCCATAACTTTTACTTACATTTTTTACTTGTAAAAACGACATTTATAATACCCCCTCCTAAAGCTAAACTTAAATAAGTCTTTTCTATTTAAGTACTCTTGCTTCCAATCTCAAGTTAAACAATCTACTTTTTATTTTCATTTTTATTTCTTTTTTTATTATATATGCCACAACTACTCAAATTAAAATTTATATATCTTTTTTAATAATCGCCCAATAATTTATTTACTTTAGTTTAATAATTATTTAATATCCCATTTATTTTATATATAACAGCTATATTTTAATAATGAAATTAAAATATACTATTTTAAACTGTAATATATCTTGTACTGCGCCCCAATTGTTGGACCAAAAATCTAACGATTGGGATGTTTCTATATGGCTAAATACGATTTTAATTTCAAATTAAAAGTAGTTAAATCCTATTTAAATAGAGAGGAAGGATATGTTTCAATAGCAAAACAATATGAAGTTACTAACTATTCTCAAGTTGAAAGATGGATTAATGCATATAATACATTAGGAGAGGATGGGCTAAAAATATAGATTTGAATATGAATCTAAAGTTACATAAAGTCTAACTTTTGGGTCTCAGTACATAATAAAAATATATTTGATTTCATACAAAAAAGAGTGCCTCATGACCTAAAAAGTTCATTTTGAGACACTCCCATCTTATACTTATAATGACTTATTTTATATATCATTATAAGTTTTAATTTGTCTATTTTATATTAAAAAATTTCTTTGCATTTTCTTTCGTAGCTCTACATACTTCTTCATAAGATATTCCTTTTTCCTGAGCTATCTTATCAGCAACAAAAGATACTTGAGAAGGATTGTTTCTCTTTCCTCTATATGGCTCTGGTGACATATATGGTGAATCAGTCTCTATGAATAACCTTTCTAGAGGTATCTCTCTTACTACTTCTCTAGTCTTTTTATTATTCTTAAAAGTAACTGTCCCTGGAATTGATATATAACAACCCATCTTAACATATTCTCTAGCTAACTCCACATTTCCACTATAACAATGAAGCACACATCCTATTTCAGGACTTTTAGTATTCTTTATTATCTCAAAAGTATCTCCATGTGCATCTCTATCATGTATTATTATTGGAAGTTTTAACTCATTAGCTAATTCAATTTGCTTCTTAAACCACTCTTTCTGTTCTTCTCTTGGAGAATAATCATAATAATAATCTAATCCAATCTCTCCAATAGCTACAACTTTTTCATTTTCAGTTGCAAGTTTTCTTAAAGTCTCTATTGCTGTATCATCTAGTTTTGATACATCATGTGGATGTACTCCAACTGCTGAATATATAAAGTCGTATTTTTTAGCAAGTTCAATTGCTGTTATTGACGTTTCTATATCTGCTCCTGGATTTACAACCAAATCTACACCTTTATCTTTTAATGAACCAATAAGTTCATCTCTATCTTCATCAAAACTTTCATCATTTAAATGTGCATGTGAATCAAATAACATCTTTAATCTCCTTACTATTTAATTGCCTACTAACGAACCTCGCATCCATCTTTAGCACCTTGTGTAAATGGTAAAACATATGGGTCTCCATCATCACCTGCTGCTAATATCATACCTTGAGATTCTATACCTCTTAATTTAACTGGTTTTAAGTTACATACTACTGTAACCTCTTTACCCACTAAATCTTCTGGCTTATAGTATTCAGCTATTCCTGATACTATTTGTCTTGTTTCTGGTCCAATCTTAACTTGTGACACTAATAATTTATTTGCTTTTGGATGCTTTTCACAGCTTACTATTTTTCCTACTCTAAGCTCTATTTTGTCTAAATCATCAATAGTGATTTCCTCTTTATGTTCTAAAGGTTTTTCCTCTACTGGAGGTTTTCCAGAGAACATTTTAGTTAATTCTTCTATCTCTTTTTCTACATCTAATCTTGGGAATAAAGGTTCACCTTTAAATACTTTTACATTTTCACCAATAAGACCAAATGTTTTTGTACTTTCCCATGTAGTTATATTATCTTGACCTTTGATTCCTATATGTTCATATATTTTATTAGCAGTTTCATTCATTATAGGATTTATTAGTGTTGCAATTATTCTTATAGATTCACATAAGTTGTATAAAACTGTGTCTAATTCATCTTTCTTAGTTTCATCTTTAGCTAGTGCCCAAGGCATAGTCTCATCTATATATTTATTAGTTCTTCTAACTAGTTTCCATACACTCTCTAATGCTTCATGGAATTGCATCTTGTCCATTTCAGCTTCAAAGTTTTCTCTAGTTGATACAGCCTGTTCTTTTAAGTCAGCATCAAAATCAGTTGAAACTTTTGCTGTTGGTATTATACCATTATTGTACTTTTCAACCATAGCTACAGTTCTACTTATTAAGTTTCCTAAATCATTTGCTAGGTCATAATTTATTCTTGTTACAAAATTTCTATGAGTATAACTTCCATCTTGCCCAAATGCAAACTCTCTTAATAAGAAGTACTTAAGTGTGTCTATTCCATATCTTTCTATTATAGGTTCTGGATAAACCACATTACCTTTTGATTTGCTCATCTTATCATCAGCAAACAGTATCCATCCATGTCCAAATACTTGTTTTGGAACTTCTAAACCTAAAGCCATTAAAAGCGCTGGCCATATTATTGTATGGAATCTCACTATTTCTTTACCTACTATTTGAACATTGGCAGGCCAATATTTTTTGAATTCTTCATCATTATCAGTCATATATCCTAATGCTGTTATGTAGTTACATAAAGCATCTACCCATACATAAATTACATGTTTTTCATCAAAAGGAACTTTTATACCCCAGTCAAAAGTCGTTCTGGTTACACTTAAATCTTCTAATCCTTTGTCTAAAAAATTTGCTACCATTTCATTTTTTCTAGCAGCAGGAAAACAGAAACTATCATCTTTAAATAACTCTTTTAATCTATCTTCATATTTAGATAATCTAAAGAAATAAGATTCTTCTTTTACTAAATATGTTTCTCTTCCACAGTCAGGGCATTTATTTCCTTCTAGTAATTGAGATTCTGTCCAGAAACTCTCACAAGGAGTACAGTATCTACCTTCATATTCACCTTTATATATATCACCTTGCTCATATAATTTAGTAAATATCTTTTGTATTATATCTTTATGTCTTTTTTCTGTTGTTCTTATAAAATCATCATAGGATATATCCATAGTATTCCATAAAGCCTTTATATCTTTTATCATTCCATCAAGATACTCTATCTCTGACATTCCTTGCTCTATGGCTTTCTTTTGAATTTTTTCACCATGCTCATCTGTTCCCGTTAAGAACTTTACATCATACCCACAGAAACGTTTGAATCTAGCTATTGTATCTGCAGCTACTGTTGAATAAGTATGTCCTATGTGTAATCCTCCACTTGGATAGTATATTGGTGTTGTTACATAAAAACTCGGTTTGCTCATATTATTTACCTCCTAATTTTTTATTGTTCGTAATCATATGATTCTTTCATTAAAATAATAAAAAATCGCCTCCTATGGGTTAACATAGGGGCGAGATTATTCACGGTACCACCCTAATTCATCTATAATGATTATGTTTCACATGAAATGTATAAATCACTTTATAGATACTTTAGTAGACTATAACGTGCCCACCCGTTTTACCCTAGCACACATGCTCAGATAAAAAGCTCCAAGACCATCTTCGATAAAGCTTTTGACACTAGCTTTCACCTAACCTAGCTCTCTGATAGAAAAAACCTTTATTTACTCTTCTTTTCATAACTTATAATTTATATTACAATTTATTTCTATATAATCACTATATTATAAAATTTTTCCCATATTGTCAACAAATTATACAAATATTACATAGCAAATAAAAACAGCTGCTATGACACCTGCAACATGGCTAATCATAGCACATGACAATGTATGTCTAGTATTTTTTATCTTCAGACTTCCATAATATATTGCCATTGTATAAAAAATAGTCTCAGAAGAACCTACAATTGTAGCACCCATTTTTTCTACTAAACTTCCTATTCCAACCCTATTCGCAAGTTCACTATACATACCTAAAGCACCACTTCCAGATAAAGGTTTTACACTTATTAGACCTATTAATTCTTTTGGTATACTCATCATATTTGCTATTGGTGTAAATAGCCATTCTAACATATCAAGACCTTTACCAGTTTTGAATATTCCTATTGCTAAAAATATACCTATTATATATGGTAGAATATCCCATGCTGCTTTTAGTCCATCAATTGCCCCTTTTACAAAACTATCATACACATCTATTTTTTTATATTTACCATAAACTACTATGTACAAAATTATTATTGGTATAAGTAAGTTTGAAAATATCTCCATTCATCTACATCCCCTTTATCTATATCTTCTTTGAAAAAATTTACATGTTATTATCGCTACTGCTGTAGATATTATGGTTGCAAATAAAGTTGTAAAAATTATTTCACTTGGATTTTGAGCTCCCATATCCATTCTTAATTTGATTATAGTAAATGGAATTATTTGTATAGATGATATATTGATTACCATAAACATAATCATATCATTAGTTGCTGTATCTTTTTTGTTATTCAAAGTTTGAAGCTCACTCATTGCTTTTAAACCAAATGCTGTTGCACCATTTCCAGCACCCAACATATTTAAAGCAATATTCATAACTATATAAGACATTGCTTTATGACCTTTTGGTATAGAAGGAAATAATCTTCTCATTATAGGATTTAATTTTTGACCTATCTTTTCAATTAATCCTGACTCTTTTGCAATATTCATTATCCCCATCCAAAGTGCCATGATGCCAGCTAGACTTATTGCAAATTCTATACCTTTTGATGTTTCACTCAATATAACTTTATTTAATTCACCCATATTTTTAGAAATCAAACTTCCTATTATACCTATTGATACCATATAAAACCATATTTTTCCTATTCTAATCATCCTCCTCTTTAAATAATTTTATGATAGTTAGGTAATACTTTATACTTGAAAGTTGTACTATATTATGTTTTAGTATAAGTGTGGGAGTTTTTACAATTTTTAATATTTAATAATAATTAAGGAGAGAAATAATGAGAAATCTAACACTTCTTACTGATTTATATCAGCTTACTATGTTAAATGGCTATTTTGAAAAAAATATTCACGAAGACATTGTTGTATTCGATATGTTTTTTAGAAAAAACGCCTGTGATGGAGGCTATACTATAGTTTGTGGTATTGATCAGGTTGTTGAATACATAGATAATCTTCATTTTTCAGATGAAGATTTAGAGTACTTAAAAAACTTAAACCTATTTTCTGATAAGTTCTTAAAGTTTTTAAAAGAATTTAAGTTCACAGGAGATATATATGCTGTTGAGGAAGGAACTATCATGTTCCCTAATGAGCCATTGATTACTGTTAAGGCACCTGTATATCAAGCTCAACTCATTGAAACAGCATTGTTGACAATAGTCAATTTTCAGTCCCTTATTGCTACTAAAGCGTCTAGAGTTTGCTTTGCAGCTCAAGGAGACCCTGTATTTGAGTTTGGATTACGCCGTGCACAAGGTCCAGATGCAGGTATATATGGAGCTAGAGCTGCAGTAGTTGGTGGTTGTGCTGGAACTGCAAATGTACTAGCTGGGAAAATGTTTAATATACCTATAATTGGTACACATGCTCATAGTTGGGTACAAAAATTTGATAATGAACTTGAAGCATTCCAGGCATATGCTGATGTTTATCCAGACAAATGCCTGCTACTTGTAGATACTTATGATGTATTGAATAGTGGTGTTCCTAATGCAATAAAAGTATTCAAAAATATTTCTGAAAAAGGATACAAACCTATGGGTATAAGACTAGACTCTGGAGATTTAGCTTATCTATCTAAAGAAGCTAAAAAACAATTAGATAGTGCTGGCTTTTCAGATATTAGTATCACTGCATCTAATGACCTAGATGAATATACTATAACATCACTTAAAGCAGAAGGGGCTACTATAAATTCATGGGGAGTAGGTACAAAGCTCATTACGTCTTTCGATTCGCCTTCTCTTGGAGGTGTTTATAAATTAGCTGCATCTTGTGAAAATGGAATTCTTGAACCTAAGATAAAGATTTCTGAGAATCCAGAAAAAATAAATAATCCTGGTTACAAGAAAGTTATACGAATATATAACGAAGACAATAAAGCAGAGGCAGATTTAATTATGTTACATGATGAAGTTATAGATGAATCTAAACCTTTAGAAATCTTCCATCCTACTTATACATGGAAAACGAAGGTATTTACAAATTATAAAGTTAAAGAACTTCTTAAACCATTGTATATAAAAGGCATATGCAAATATAATAAAAAAGCTGTTCTTGAAATAAAAAATCATGTACAATATGAATTAAGTACTATCTGGGAACAATACAAAAGACTTTCAAAACCACACATTTATAAGGTTGATTTATCTAGAAATCTTTGGTATTTAAAAACACAAATGATAGATTCTAAAAAAGTTTTATAGCATTAATTATTTTTATTTAAGGGGGACTGTTTATTTATGGATGTTACAGATTACAGAATCATAGAAATTTTACAGAATGATGGGAGAATTTCTATGAAGGACTTAGGAAAAATAGTTGGTTTAACTTCTCCTGCAGTTTCAGAAAGAGTCAAAAGATTAGAAGAGTCTGGTGTTATAGAAGGTTATAAAGCTATTGTTAACCCAGATTCATTAGGTAGAGTGATAAAAGCATTTATTCATATTTCTCTTCCAAGTAATGGATATACAGAATTCATTGAGTCAGCTGCAAAGGACCCTAGAATTGTAGAATGTCACCATATAACAGGTGATGATTGCTTACTTTTAAAAGTAATTGTAAAAGATATGTATGAACTAGAAAATGTGATTGATACTATAAAGAAAATAGGTTCTACTAAGACCTCTGTTATATTATCAACGCCAATACAAGCAAAATCAATATTGTAATATAAATTAAATACTAATGGTTTATTAATTAATAGACCATTAAGTATAATTAATAAAATTTCAATTTTTGATATAAAAAAAGTTGTCTTTCATAATTTTACAACAAAGACAACTTCTTTTATGTTTTTGAAATCTATATGTTTCAAACTTCAATTAATTATTTAAATCTCAATTATATTGACTAAAATTATACATGTGTATAATTACTCTTATATAAGTAATTTGTTAGAATATATTCCATATATGTCTTTAATACACTAACTTCTTCTCTCTTATCTAATAACTTTATTGTAGATACTATGTCTGCATAACCAAGCAGTATTACACCTATGGTATCTTCATTCACCAAGTTAAATATATTAATTAATTCTTTTCTACTCAAATCATTTTTCTTATATAAAGATAAAAGTGTCATATGATATCTTACGTATTTACTTATAAGCCTATATGTTTCTGTTGATAAATCTAACTCTATCCCCATATTGTCTACTATTTGAGCACCTATTTTTTCATGATTTGTAAAATGAACTCTTCCTGTTTCATCTAAAGTCATACTATCAGGCTTACCTATATCATGTAAAAATATTCCCAATTTTAGTGCATGTAACTTATTTATTCCATCCTCAATACATGTGTTTAAATAATTTGACACATGTTCTCTTAAATGTATAGGGAAAAAATCCTTATTATTTAATACTACTTCTAATTCTCTTAATGCATTTATAGAATGTTCAAAGCAATTGACAACATGATATTTACATTCGCCTACAGACTTCATACAGTTTATTTTAGGGATTATTTTTTCCAATTCATGCTTTTCATCTAATTCTATAAATGTTTTATGTGTATCATCCCTCTTTAAACTCTCTATTATAATTTTTCCTATTTCCATAAAATCACCTCAGATTCAGGTTTTATAAATCTAGAACTTGTTTATAAACTACATCTTTTTTTAACTTTCTATCTTTACAAACTATTTTTATTGCATCTTTTTTGTTCATACCACTTTCAATTAGTTTTAAAACATATTCCCTGTCTGTAAGCCCATCATAATCTTCTTTTTTTGACTTTTCACCATAAAAGCCTTCTACTATTAATACAAACTCTCCTCTTACTTCTTTTTCCTCAAATATTTTTATAACAGTTTCTATATCTTCTCTTATTATCTCTTGATATTTTTTTGTAAGTTCTCTATTTATAGAAATTTTCCTATTACCAAGAATTTTAAGCATATCTTTTAGTGTATCCTTCAATCTATGTGGTGATTCATAGAAAATTATAGTTCTACTTTCTTCCTTTAATTCTTCTAATTGTCCTTTTCTTACTTTTTTATCTCTATCTAAAAAGCCCTCAAAAACAAATTTATGTGTGTTCATACCAGAACCAACTAAAGCTGTTACAAATGCTGTTGCACCTGGTAATACTTCTATATCTATGTTGTTTTGTATAGCTTGTTTTATTATCTCTTCTCCTGGGTCAGATATACCAGGCATACCTGCATCACTTATCAAAGCTATATTCTCACCATCAATTAGTTTATTTATTAAATAATCGCCCTTTGAATCTTTATTATGTTCATGATAACTAGTCAGCGGCTTTGAAATTTCAAAATGATTTAAAAGTTTTATACTGTGTCTTGTATCTTCTGCTGCAATCAAGTCTACTTCTTTTAATACTCTTAAAGTTCTATATGTTATATCCTCTAGATTTCCTATTGGTGTTGGACATATGTACAATTTCCCACTCATCTACAACTCTCCTATATCTTCATTATTATATATTGCTTTTAATTCTTTTGTATAATTCCCATCTTCTCCATAAACATACAATGGGTCTAATATCTTAAGCTCTGGTCTTCCATCTTTTACAAATTGAATTAAAACTAAATTAGGTGCTTTTTGATGTCTTGGATGTACAAATTGAATAACTTTTGGCTCTAATTTATATTGTCTTCCTAAAGTTATTATATCAACCAGCCTTGTTGGTCTATGTATCATGAAAAACTTTCCTCTAGGCATAACCAATCTAGATGCAGCTCTAATTACATCTTCCAAATTACATTTTACTTCATGTCTTGATATTGCTTTTTTATCATTTGGATTTTTTATTCCATCAATATGCATATATGGAGGATTTGATGTAACTACATGGTAACCATTTACATCCAAAACTTTGTCTATGGATTTTATATCATCATTTATAATCTCAACTCTTTCTTCTAAACTATTTAATTTTACAGAACGAGTTGCCATTTCATATACATCTTCTTGTATTTCTACCCCAATAATTTTTTTAGCTTCACTTTTCCCAGCTATCAAAATAGGTATGATACCAGTTCCAGTACCTAAGTCTACAACTTTGGCATCTTTTTTTATTTTAGTAAAATTGGCTAATAAAACTGCATCTATCCCAAAACAAAACCCATTAGTATCCTGTATAATTTTAAGGCTCTTTAATTGTAAATCATCTATTCTTTCTGAATCTTTTAATTGCATATTCATAAATTCTCCTCAAATATTAATAACTTCAAGTATTAATTGCTTTAAAAAAGGTAGGAAAAGCCCTACCTTAAATTTAATCTTCTAATTTCTTTAACTCTCTTAGTGTAGCTTCATCTAACCCATCATTATCCTTACATTTACCGCCACAGCCATCACATTTTTTAGGCTCTCTAAGTATTTTTATGTCTTCTCTTGTATATATCTTTACTGTCTTATCTTGGAATTCCACTTTAATTTGTTCTAATAAGGGATTTACTTCTACAACTTTTCCTTTTCCATCATCTGATTGCACTAATGCACCTACAACAGGCATTTTTTCTATTGCCTCACTATATACATCATGCTCATATTTTAAGCAACAGAATAATCTTCCACATATTCCAGATATTTTTGTTGGATTTAAAGATAAACTTTGGTCTTTTGCCATTTTTATTGAAACTGGTTGAAAATCACCTAGCCAAGATGAACAACAAAGTTTTCTACCACAAGGACCTAGTCCTCCTATAGATTTAGCCTCATCTCTAACACCAATTTGTCTAAGTTCTATTCTAGTCTTAAATATAGCAGCTAAATCTTTTACCAATTCTCTAAAATCTATTCTTCCTTCTGCTGTAAAGTAAAAAATCAACTTATTTCTATCAAATGTATACTCACAATCTATCAAAAACATTGTTAACTCATGTTCTTTTATTTTTTGTTGGCATAACTCAAAAGTTTCTTTTGCCTTTTCCTTATTTTCTAGATATATTTTTTTATCTTCTTCTGTAGCTATTCTTATAATTGGCTTTAAAGGAGAGACTAATTCGCTTTCTTCCATCTCTTTTGGCCCAACGACTACTTTCCCGTACTCCAAACCTCTTGCAGTTTCTACAACTACATCCATATCTTGCTCTATATTAAAATCAACAGGGTCAAAATAATATATTTTCCCAGCACTTTTAAACCTTATACCTACTATTTTTATCATTTAATCACCTCGTATATATTTAAAGACATAACTTGTATGCTTATATTAAAATTGCAATTGCTTTTTATTTTGCTCTTTGCATCTTCTATTATATCAATAATCTTGGACAATTGAGAATAACTAATTTTTCCACTCATATTTTGAATAAAAACTAGCTTATCTACATTTATCAACATATTTTTGTTTACATTTTCTTTTAATAGGATAATATCTCGAAAATAGTTTATCATTATATCCAATAAATTTATAATCTGATTTCTGTATTTTTCCATGTTATTTGGTATATTTAGAATCTCTACTATGTTTTTATCTAGCATTATTTGAATGTACTGTTGTATATCCTCCCTCATCACTGAAAACTCAGTAGACTGAGATAGATTTAAAGCATTCTCAATACTTCCTCTTGAAAAAGTAGCCAACAGTTGAGCTCTTTCTTCCTCTATACCTGTATTTATCAAATAACTTTTTAAGTCTTCCATTGGTATAGGTGAAAACTTTATTATATCACATCTAGATTTTATAGTTTCTAATAAAGATTCTTTGTTGTTTGTGACTAAGATTATTATAGCATAGTTTGGAGGTTCCTCCAGTGTCTTTAAAAGTGCATTTTGTGCTTCCACAGTCATTTTTTCAGCATTATTAATTACATATATTTTATATTCCTTATGAGGTCTTACTACTATATCTGATTGTAAATTTCTGATTTGGGCTATTTTTATGCTATTTCCATCCGGTTTTATAAGTACATAGTCTGGACTGTTTTCGAGATTTTCATAACCAAGCAATAGTTTCGATAGCTCATCAGCAAACTTCTTCTTTCCTATTCCATCTATTCCCTCAAACATATACGCATTATTAAGTTTATTTTTCTTTATAGAATTTGTTAAATATTTCTTTGCAAAATTTTGCCCTATAATATTTTCAAAATACATATTTACCTCTCCATAGATTTTATTGAATCAAGAACTATTTCATAAATTTCATTATGTATACTTTCAATACTTCTTAATTTGTTATCTGAAACACAATTTATTTTTTTCCAATCATATTTATCTGCTATATATAAAGCATTATTATAAGATTTCTCTAAGTACTCTATGTCACTTTCATGAATATCTTTTTTTTCTTCTCCTGTAATTTTATTTTTTCTATTCTCCATAAGCTTTTCACTAAACTCAATAGGTACATCTAAAAATATAACACAATCAGGTTGTGGTATCTTAAATAAATTAAATTCATAATCAGCTAACCAATTTAAATACTCTTCTCTATCACAAACATCCATTTTAGAAGCCTGATGTACCATATTAGAGGTTGTATATCTATCAGCGATAATTATTCCACCTTCATTGTAAAACTCTTCCCAATCGGTTTTAAATGATGCATATCTATCAGCTGTGAAAAAAGTTGATGCTATATATGGGTCTACATCTGATGCATTTTTACCAAAATCTCCTTTTAGATACATTTTCACTAAAGCAGATGATGGCGATTTATAATTTGGATATTCTACCTTCTTAATTATATAGCCTTCTTTTTTTAATCTTTCATATAATATTTTTGTCTGAGTTGCCTTTCCACTTGCGTCTGAACCACTCTCTATAATTATTAGCTTACCTTTCATTCTCATATCCTCCATACAAACACTTTTTACTTTTTTGATATTTTTATTTATAACTCTATATAAGTAGTCTATATACTTCTATTTAAGGTTTCAAATTCTTTACATTGTATCATAACTTTTAAATATCTTCTAAATCTATTACTTGTATAAAGTTCAGACTTACATCTTTCAATCCACTTACAACCATACCTTCAGAATGACAAAACATTAGATAGTCTATTATTTCTTTACTTATTATTTCACCAGGGGATATTATACTTATTCCAGGTGGATATGGTACTATACATTCACCACAAACTTTACCTATACTGTCATATATTTTAACACTTTTTTTAGTTTTATAAAATGCTTCTCTAGGTGTTAATATTTTCTTTGGTATAACAACAGGATATTTTTTATTTTTTAGCTTCGTAAATTTAAAATCTTCTTTTACAATATTGTTTAATGCTGTTTCTAAACTGGTGAAATCCTTAGTACTATTTCCTATTGTACATATTAAAAGAACTCCATAATAATTAGACAATTCTACTTGTATGTTATATTTGTTTCTTAAAATATTTTCTAGTTCATAACCTGTTAGACCCATATTTTTAGAAGATATAAATATTTTTGTCCTATCATTTGTATCATATATCTCAATATTTGCATTAATGTTATTTTTAAAAGCACTAATATTATTTAAAAGTTCTTCCATTAATTCTTTTCCTTTATTCTCATATATATCTACTGCTAATTCCAGGGAAGATAATAATAAATATGAAGGGCTTGAAGATTCTGTAATTCTTAACATATTTAAGATTTTGTATATATCAATTCGGTTTCCTTGTATATGTATCATTGATGATTGTGTAAACGATGGAAGGGTTTTATGAGTACTCTGTACAACTATATCTGCCCCTTGCTCAAGTGCTGTCTTAGGAAGCCTATCGCTAAGCCCTAAATGTGCACCATGTGCTTCATCTACTATTACTACCATATTTTTACTGTGTGCATAATTACATATGTACTCTAAATCATATGTCATTCCATAATATGTAGGATAAGTTAACAGTACTGCTTTTGCATCCAAATTTTTATCTATTATATCAATTACATTACTTATAGATATTCCTTTTAAGACATTCGTATCTTCACTTATTTCGCAAGAAACATACTCTATATCTATATCTCCCAAAATACATCCATTTATAACAGACTGATGACAATCCCTATTTACTATTATTTTACTCTTAGGACTACATACTGACATTATCGCAGATTGTATTCCACAACTACTCCCATTTACTAGATAATATGTATAATCACTTTTAAATACTCTTGATGCTTTTTCTTGTGAATTTTTTATAATTCCTTCTGGAAAGTGTAAATTATCGGTTCCTAATATCTCAGTTGTATCCATTTTATACAAATTTTCTAGTATATCTTTATATCCTAATTTTTTATAAATTTGCCCTTTTTTATGACCAGGCATATGAAAAGATATTACATCTTTATTTACAATCTTATTTAATTCATTAATTATAAACATTATTAATAATACTCCTTTTTGCATAATACTTCTTTTTAAAAACTTCAATTCTTATCTATTTTACCATTAAAAAAGAAACAAATTAATATTTTTGTAAAATTAAATACCCCATTCTAAATATTTAGAATGAGGTATCTAACATAAAAGTATAAATTATTCTCTATCATCAGACATTAAGCTTGGTATTAAGTATAATCCAGCTAAACCTACAATGAAGTATATTATTCTACTTATCATTTCATATGTTCCACCAAAAATGCTACCTATTAAGTCTGTACCTAGAATACCAATTGCACCCCAGTTAAGTGCACCTATTATAGCTAAAATTAAAGCAACTTTTTTCACTTATATCACTCCTCAAGAATTAAATTTTTATAATAGTCCATAATTCCTGTGTTTAGTTTTCCCGAAATGAAAAAAGAAATACATCTTTTTTGTTTTTTTTGACAAAAAATAAAAAAATTACGTGGCTACGTCCTACTCTCCCAGGCAGTTTCCCACCAAGTACCATCAGCGCTAGAGAGCTTAACTTCTGTGTTCGGAATGGGAACAGGTGTATCCTCTCTGCTATTGTAACCACATAATCTTTATGCTTAATATTTCTATTAAGTTTTTAGAATCTAGTAATACTAGTTTCTTTAGAGTTAACACTCTAAAAACTACACATATATCTTAATGAATGAACATCAAATAAATATTGGTCAAGTCCTCGACCTATTAGTATCGATAAGCTAAATACATTGCTGCACTTACACCTTCGACCTATCAACCAGATAGTCTTTCTGGGGTCTTACCCTTGCGGTGGGAAATCTTATCTTGAAGTTGGCTTCGCGCTTAGATGCTTTCAGCGCTTATCCATTCCGTACATAGCTACCCAGCCATGC
>NZ_JAGWCV010000051.1:0-23846 GCF_020657735.1 Clostridioides sp. ZZV15-6383
TTAAGTTCTTTGCTATATTTTTTGTGTTTTTTAGACATAGAAAAACCCCCTTAGAGTATACACTTTTTAGACCTATTATAATGGCCTTTTATTTAAATGTCTACTATAAGGGGATTATACTAAAATAAAGATACGCCTATTTTTTATGGTCGAAATTATGAAAATACATTTCATTTCATACAAAAAGAGTGCCTCATGAACTAAAAAGTTCATTTTGAGACACCCACTTTCTATATAAATTTATATAATTTTTAATCGTTCGCATCTAACCACTCAGTTAGGACTTTTATATATTTATCATTTTCTTCAACGAATGGCATATGTCTTGAATACTCAAATAACTCCCACTTACTATTAGGAATTCTATCGTACATAGTTTTTGCAATATATGGTGAACATAAATCTATTGCTCCACTAGTTACTAGACAAGGCTCTTTTATTTCATGTAATCTATCTGTAAATTCATATCCAGAAAGAGTTCCTGTAGGAGAAAATTCATTTTGTCCCCATCCTACAATATATGCTTCAGAACCTGATTTTTTAGGTCTTCTTAGGCACTCTGGAGAATCTTCTGTTACTTCACCTGCACAATACATTTCCATAAATCTTTCTAATGCCTCATTATATTCTTTACTAGAGTAGTCTCCAGTATTTACTGCATCAAGCAATGCTTTTTGGTCAGCTTCACTCATATATGATATTCTTCTTTTTTGTTCTTTCTCCCAAAGCTTTGCAGAAGAAAGAGTAGATGAAAGGATGTAAGACTTAATACCTTTTGGCTTATATTCAATAGCATACCAAATAGCCTGCATGCCTCCCCAAGATTGACCTAATAGATGAATTTCTTCAAGTCCTAGATGCTTTCTCAGTTCAATAAGCTCCTCTATCCAAGTGTCAGCATTAAATAGCTCAGGATGCCCTTCTACAAATGAATTTCCACAACCAATTTGGTCATACATTATTACTTGTCTACCACTTTCGGCTACCTTGTCCAATACTTCAAAATAGTTGTGTGTAGAACCTGGACCTCCGTGAAGTAATACCAATGGTTTCTTCCCTTCTGTATTTTCTCCTACTATACGGTAATAGGTTTTAAAACCTTTAAAAGGCATATATCCTTCAGTAATTTTCATGTTTATCTCCTCCAATTTTCTATTGTGAACAGTAATTAAGTTCATTAATAAAACTATTTAAAACTTCTTATACATATTTAATTATGTATTTTAATCTTTATGCCTACTTTTATAAATAGTATAACATAAAAGTTAAAAATCTCTATACTAAACCAATTATAAAATCATATTAACTATATAATTTTATTTTTTTAATAATAGTATATACATCTTTGATTATTTTTATTTGATACCTTAATAGTAATCTTAAATTTTCTTTCTATAATAAACTACTTCTATTTTATAGGCTCATGTCAGTTTCTAAATTTAAAATTTTTAAAAAAATTTTCATAAAATAAAAATATATTGATTGTATTCAAATAAATAGGGCAATAAAATAATTAAGTATAGTTAATTGTCTTTTAAGCAATATTAGTTTTATGTTAAAATTATCTTTATTATATTGATTTACAGGAGGTTTGTATTTGAATAATATTAATTCACTTAAAGTAATAAAATTATCTCTTGGATGTTCACTCGCTATATTTATTGCTTGGCTATTAAAATTAGAATACTCAATGGTTGCTGGAGTTATAGTACTACTTACAGTAAAAGACACTAAAAGAGAAACTCTTAAAGGCTCTATTGGAAAGATTTATGGTTTTCTTTTATGTACTATTTTTTCATATTTATGTTTTAATATTTTAGGATATAATTTGACTTCATTTTCAATATTTATATTTATAATTATACCACTTTGTTTTTTATTAAATATTCAAGATGTTATTGCTATGTGTGTAGTCATCGCATCCCATTACTTTCTTCAAGGAGAAACATCTGTTAAGTGGATTTTAAACGAAGCTGGAATATTTGCAGTAGGGACTGGAATAGGTGTCGTAATAAACATGTATATTCCAACAAATATACATAAAATCTATGAGGTTCAAAAAAAGTTACAGAAAGAAGTGAGCATTGTACTTATAGACATTGCAGATATTATTGTAAATCCAAAAAAAGAAAATGGATATAGTAGAGATTTATATACATTAAATTCACTTATTGACAGCAGTATTTCTGAAACTTACGATAATATTAATAATACTTTATTAAGTGATACCAGATTCTTCTTAGAACATATGAATATCATAAAAAGTCAACGTGATATCTTAGAAAATTTGTATAGTTATGTATCTCAACTAAATTCTACACCACCACAAGCTCATATTCTATCTGCTTTCATACATAAGATAGGTTATACTGAATTTGAAGCTGAAACAGGAAATCTTCTTCTTGAAGAATTGAAGAGATTAATGCTTAGTATGCAAAACCAACCTCTACCTGTTGACAGAACAGAATTTGAAAATAGGGCTATTTTATTTTTTTGCTTAACTGAATTAAAACAGTTTCTAATTAACCGTAAACGTGCCCAAGTTCTTAGAGATAATAATTTTTTTAAATAAAAATGATAGAAATCCAGTAGTTGACCCAACTACGAAATACCAGATATAATGTTAAATGCGCCCCAACAAGAGGGCGCAATGTTTATAATTTCTTCTACTGTCATAATTAAATCATTATTCATATCGAATATACATTACTTGGCCAATTCCAGTATTAGCTTTTTCATCAATGATTTCTATTTTAATAATCACATCATTTTTTTTACAATACTTTGCTAATTCTGCCCCAGAACGGTTCTTATCGACTTATACTTATAATCTAATTTCACTGTTTAGTTGATATATAACCTAATTTTAAGCATTATCAATATTTAAATAATCAAGTATCCTTTTTGTTTCTTGTAATTTCTGTTCTGCCTCATTTAAATTTTCTTGAATTATAGAAATATAGATTATGTCTATCAATGTAAGCATTGCTATTCTTGAAGAAATAGCACCTTCTCTGAGCCTTTTTTCTATATTTGGCACTACTAGTTTTAAGTCACTAATCTTACTAAGATGATTATCACTATATTTAGTTATACAAACAATCTTACATCCTTTTAATTTTGCATTTTCTATAGACTTTATTACTTCTTTTGATTCTCCAGAATAAGATATTGCTATAGCTATATCTTCTTTATCTACATTTGAAGATACCATAAGTTGTGTATGACTATCTAAAGAGGTAAATGCTTGTTTATTTATCCTTAAAAGTTTCATCTGTAAATCTAATGCAACTAAAGCCGAACCTCCTACTCCAAAAATATATATTTTTTTAGCCTTTATTATCTGTTCAACAGCTTCTCTTATTACATCTTTTTCATTCAACAATCTTGTTTGGTTGATAGTCTCTATGTTTTTGTTTGTAATTTTATTTATAACACTATCTATATTGCAATCATAGTTTTCATCTACATATGTGTATTCATTCTCTTTCCCCATCAAATCTTTAGCTATCTCAATTTTTAAATCCCCAAAACCCGAATAGCCCATTTTTCTAGAAAATCTCACTATACTTGCTGTACTCGTTTTTGAGTTTGATGCCAATTCTGATACAGAAAGCTTACTAATAGTTTCTGTATTATTCAATATATAATCAGCTATTTTTTTATCTACTTCTGTTAAATCTTCATATATTTGTTTTAACTTTAAAATACAACTCATACTCCACCGCCTCTACCTATTTACTATAATATTTCTTCTTAGCAAGTAAACATGCTCCTAAATCTGGAGTCAACACTGGCCTCACTATATCAAATCTCGCCTTATTCAAATATTTTTTAAGTGGTTCTAATATTAAATCTCCTGACTTAAATACTCCACCTGAATAAGATACCTTTATCTTTGTACCTTGTTCAAAATGATGCTCTAATCCTATTATAAGCCTACTTAGTTCATAAGCTGCATCATCAAATATTTTACTAGCAGTATTATCACCTTCAATAACTGCTTTTAAACATATAGTAGCAAACTTTGCTATTTCTATTCTATCTCCTTTTATTTCATCATTTACATATTTTATTATGTCATAATCATTCCCTATATCAAGATGTCTTTTTATTAAATCGTATAATTTTGTTTTTGAACACCTTCCATCAGACTGCATTGTGAACATTTTTAGAGTAGCCATTCCTATATAATACGCTGACCCTTCATCTCCTAATACATAGCCCCATCCTCCACATCTGTGAAGATTCCCATCTTTATCTAAAGCCTGTGCTATTGAACCAGTACCTGCAATTATATTTATACCTTTTTCTCCATTTAAAGAACCTGCTAATGCTATTTCTACATCATTGCCTAAAGTATAATTTATATGACTATATGCATTTTTTGTTGCTACTTCTAATGCGTATAATACTTCTTTTATTTTTCCATATCCAGCAAGTCCAACAAATGCATACGTTATTTCTTCTACATTTATCTTAGCATCTTTACAAACTTCTTCCAACCCAGTTATTAATAGTTTTGTTAGATTATCAAATCCTATTTGATTATAATGACAAGTTCCTTTGGTTATGTTTCCCACTGTATTTAATTCTTCATCTACTAATGTAAATGTTGTTTTAGTTCCTCCACCATCTACACCTAAAAAATACATACTATCCCCCTACAATATTTTTAATAAATCTTTCAATATTTAATACTTAAAAATAACCTCCCAATACCATACTTTTAATATTGAAAGGTTATCAGCATTATTATTTATTTTACAATATTTCTATTGATTTTAAAGCTTCACTTATATAACCTTCTTGTCTATCAAGTATATTTTTTGCACTATCCTTATCTATACCACTTTTTATCATAAATATAGCTAATTTGACACTATTATCTGCTTCTTCTAAGAACTTTTCTGCAACATCATATTCTACACTTGTAGCTATCATTATTATTCTTTTTGCTCTTTCAACCAACTTTTCATTTGATGTCTTAACATCTACCATTAAATTTGAGTATACTTTCCCCATCTTAACCATAGAAGCTGTTGTCAACATATTACATACCATTTTTTGAGCTGTACCACTTTTCATTCTAGTTGAACCCATTATTACTTCTGCACCTACTATAATGCTTATTGGTAAATCCGCTTTTTTACTCATTTCACTATTTGGATTCATAGTTATTGATAATACTGCACATCCCAATTCCTTAGCATATTCCATAGCTCCTATCACATAAGGAGTTCTTCCTGATGCAGCTATACCACATATAACATCCTTAGAGGTAACTCCTCTATCTATTATATCTTGCTTTCCAAGTTTTTTATCATCTTCAGCACCTTCTACTGCTTTGAATATTGCTTGATTTCCACCAGCTATTATAGCTTGGACAAGCTCAAAATCAACTCCGTAAGTTGGAGGACATTCTGTGGCATCTAGTATTCCTATTCTCCCACTAGTACCTGCTCCTATATAGAATAATCTACCTCCTTGTTTCATTCTATCTACTATTATATTAACAGCTTTTGCTATACTTTCTTTTTGTTCTTCAACAGCATAAGCTACAGTTTTATCTTCGTTATTTATTAATTCTATTATGCCTAATGTATCTTCTTTATCTATTTGTAATGTATTCTTATTTCTACCTTCTGTAACTAGGTTTTCCAAAGTTTTTATTAACATATCATTTCCTCATTTTCTTAATATTAAATTTTTAAACACATTTTAATTTTAGTCTTCATAATTATATCTCAATAATAAATTATTTTGTTGAAGGCTTAAAACTAAACTTTTGCCATGGTTTAATATAATCCAATATAAATAATTCTTCTTTTCTTATACATCCTACTACATTCGATTTACCACTGTTTTTCATATCAGTCAAAGCTATTTGTAACTCCCCTGCATAGTGTCCATATTCACTACTTTCAATTACTATATCTCCTCTTTTTATCATTTTAGGAGCATTGAATAATTCAAATTTGTATCCTTTATATTTAACTCGAGATTGAGTAGACCTTATCATATTGTCAGATATGTCCCCTCTATTAAAATGTATTTCTTCAAAGAGTATCTTTTTCTCAACTTCTTGTATATTTTCTTCCATTATTACATCAAATGTAACCATATCTTTTCTCATAGAACCTAATACATTAAGCTCCTCATATGTTGGATAACAATTTGATATTATTATATCGTTTATATTAATCATAGCTATTATATGCTTTACTTGAACATCTATAGGTAACTTCTGTGCATCTCAATTGTTGGAAGTCCATCAGTTACAGGCCATGGTCCAAATGTATTTTCATTTTGACTTGTTACAAAAACTGCTGTTCTTAATCCATCTGCCTTCGTCTTTTTAAAAAAAGTTAAATCTTTATAACTTATTTCTAATTCCTCAAATACCCTAGGATTTACATCAAGTATTACTTCAAAACCTTTAAACTTAGCTATTCATTTATACTCTTAAATTTTTTAATTATATTTTCTTTAGTATCTTTAACTGATAGTAAACATGAAAACATGCGTGTAAATCCACTTTCAGCAGCTTTATATATATAATCATATATTTCCTTAGAGGTTGTCTTTTCTGGATAAATTGATATTCCTAATCTTCCCATCTGTGTCATCTCCTTATATCCTATATGTGTTTAAATTTATTTCGAAATACACGAAACTTTTTTTAAAATTCAGCGAAAAAAAGTTTCATATATATTTACAAAAAAAGAAAAGTTTACCTTTTCTTTTTTCATAAATAATCACCAAAATATCCTTGTTACTTATTTCAAAATTGTTATACTTTAAAATTTATACTAATTTAATAAAGTTTCTAATTCTTAATATAGTTTCTAATTAATAAGCTTCTTGCTCTCCAACTTTTTCTTCCTGAAGTAACCTCTTATCGTACATCTTAACAAATGGATAGTATATTATTATTGATATAGCTATACACAATAAATTAAGAACTGAAGCTCTCCAATCCCCACCAGTGGCTAAGTATGCCCCTACTGGACCTGGTAATGTCCAAGGGGCAGTAACTACTACTCTAGACACTAAATTAGCACTCATCGCAAACCATGAAATTGTACCCATTACTATTGGTGCTACAACAAATGGTATTATTAATATTGGATTTAATACTATTGGAGCTCCGAATATTATTGGTTCATTTATATTGAATATTGCTGGTATTACAGTTGCTTTTCCTAAAGATTTTCCATAAGCTGATTTTGCTCTAAATGCAAGAAGTAGAGCTAAGCCTATTGTAGCTCCAGAACCTCCAATCCATATAAACCATTGAAAGAATGGCTCAGCAGCAATACCTGGAACTGCTTGACCTGCAGCATATGAAGCTGTATTAGCATCTAATAATTGTATCCATAAAGGTCTTGCTAATGAACCTATTATTGATACACCATGTATTCCAAATGACCAAAAAAATGTTATTAAAAATATTAATATAATTACTGATGGTAATGTGTCAGTAGCTGAAACTAGTGGAGTTATTAATTTAGCTATGAATCCATGCCAATCAAATCCTAAGAAATAAGTAACAATAGCCATTAATAATATTATTAATCCTGCTGGTGTCAGAGCTTCAAAAGACCTTGTGACTGATGCTGGAACTGCTTCTGGCATGGTTATCTTGAACTTAGATTTGTCAGTAAATCTATAAATCTCAACACCTATTATAGACGTTATAATAGCAACAAACATTGAACCTCCACCAAGATTAGCCATTGGCATTTGCCATCCTTGAGGAATTGAATTATACCAAGCTAAAAGTTCTGGACTCTTTTCAACTATCTTTAATAAATCAGGTGTGAGACCCTCTATTGCAGTAGGAACTATTGTCAAAAGGAATGTAGCTGTAGCTAATAAACCTCCTGTCAATCCATCTAACTTATATGACTTTGCCAAACTATAACCTATACCAAATGTAGAATATACTGATATAATAAAAAAGGTCATTCTATATGGTAGTAATATTGTAACTGCATTTGCCTTTAGATACTGAGTCACTCCCCATGAATCTGGTAGTGGAGGAAATGCTAATATTAAGAAAAATGACCCAACTATTATAAGTGGTAATGAAGCTACGATTCCATCTCTTACAGCCCTTAAGTGACGTTGTTCTGCTAGTCTGGCCATAGATGTTGATAATTTAGTGTCTAAAAATTCTGTAAATTTATCTAGCATCTTTTCTCTCCTTAATTAATATTTATTTTTATTATCATTAAAATTTTTGTAAAATTAACTTTCTTCTACTATACCAACTGCTATTCACTCAACAGCTCTTGAACTTGTTTTAGTAACTTTGGTCCTCCTAATGGACTATAAGCTTGTGCTTGTATTAATGCACATGGTACACCAACTTCATCAGCAAAACCTTTTAAATAGTCAAATCTATGTCTGACTTGTGGAGCTACCATAGCAATATCCCATCCATTTTTAACTTCATCCTCAAACTCTTGAGTCCCAACAGCTAAAACATCTATATCTATTCCATTTTTTGCTCCTTCTTTTTGTAATGCATTAACTGCTATAGCACTTGACATCCCTGATGAACAAACAAATAATACTCTCATATTTATTCCTCCTTGTTTTTTTATTTCTTTCCAATCATTATAGCATGTATTTTTGATTACAGGAATACATTTCCATATACTTTTTCATAATTTACAAAATTTATTGTAATTTTATTTCATGTATTTGTATCTTATTTTAATTGATTTATATACCTAATTATTCTTTTTACCAAAATTACACACGACTTCAAATACTTATATCTTTTCTTACAAAAATAAAAAAGACTATCTCATTATTAACATAAAATAGTCTCCATACTTTTTTAAATATGTATTCCTTTATATATCCAGAAGTAACCTATTATTGTAAATGATAAGGCAAATAAAATATACAGCCTAAAAAATCCTAAAGAAAAACCTCTCTTAGTTTCAACAAAGTATCTTGTATATGCAACTGCAAAAGATGTAATTAATGAATTTCCTACAACAACTCCCAATCTATTATCTATTCCAAATATAGATAGTAAAAAAGGAAAAACTACAGTACTTACTAGAGATGAAACTATTAGTATTAGCCCACTTTTAAAACTTATAGTCGGAATATTATAATCCGTTTTTTGTTCTTTCTCCATTTGTCTTTTAGTATTTTTATTACTTTTTATACTTTTGGAATCTTTATAATTATTATTTTTCTTTCTTTTATTTTTTTTATTAGTAGACATGCTATTTACCTCCAAAAGGTTTAGGTGTTATATTACCTAAGATAACTTTATTTTTAGCCCCTGTTGCAGATATTACATTAGAAAAAGAATTATTTAATGTTTCATTCCCCAAAATTACAAATGCCAAAGCCTCTTTTGCATCAGAAGAATACCCATATTCATCCTGAGTTAATACTTCAACCCCTAATAATAGCTCTTTTATATATCTTATTAAAGTTATATTATGAGCTCCTCCACCTCCAATTAATAAAGTATCTATATTAACCTTTGGAAGTATGAAGTTTTTATAATTATAGTATATAGTTTTTGCTGTAAACATAGTTACTGTTGCTATCAAATCATACCTATCTATATGTTTATATTTGCTAAACATATTATCCAAATAGACTTGTCCAAATACCTCTCTTCCAGTACTTTTGGGTGGTGCTTGACTAAAATATTTGTGACTCATCAAATCTTTCAACATTTCTTCATTAATTTTACCTTCTGATGCAAAGTATCCATTTTTATCATACTTTTTATTAAATAATCTTTGACATACTCCATCTATTATCATATTTCCTGGACCTGTATCAAATGCAAATACATCATCTATGTTACATGATTTAGGTATTATAGTAATATTTCCTATCCCACCAATGTTTTGAAGTGCTACATTTTTATTGTTATCACTATATAATAAAAATTCACTATATGGGACTAATGGAGCACCTTCTCCACCTGCTGCCATATCCATTACTCTAAAATTAGATATTACCTTTGTATTTGTTTCATATGCTATAACTGCTGGTTCACCTATTTGAAGTGTTGAAGATATGAAATTATTATAACTTCTTGGTATATGGAAGATTGTTTGACCATGAGATGCTATAAAATCCAAATTTTCTATATGAAAATTTGCTTTATGGCATACTGATTTTACAGCCTTACTAAATAAATATCCAAGCTTAAAATTTAAGCTACAGATTAAATCAACACTCGATTCCTCTTCTATACAGCACTTTCTTATTTCGTCTTTTATATCTTTAGGAATTTCTAAAGTTATAAATTCTATTTGCTTAATTTTAGTATTTCTACCATTCCCAGTAATTTCAGCTAATACTGCATCAACTCCATCTAAGGAAGTCCCTGACATTAAACCTACACTATACATAGTTATCATCCTTTAATTTTATAGTTATTTTATACTAAAAATCCTTATATATTGTTATACAACTCACATATTATCATCTCTAAATTTTGCTCTATTATAATATCTTTCATGTAGTTATTTATTCTCCAATCAAATTATTAAGTTTACTAATTTTAGAATTAATCTTATTACATCTTTGATTATAATAATTTATTCTTACAAAATGAATTGAATTGATTTTATATGTGGCTTTACCTTAGCTAAATCTTATCTTAATTAATTTTCAGTGTCAATGTGATTTTATGTAACTTTTTTTCATAAGTTAAATATATTTTCTCTTCAAAACTATATTCAAATAATTATTATAAATATAGAAATAAATATTAAAATAGCATACAGTATAGCTTCTATGCTAAGCCCATTAGATACCTTTATATCAAATCCAGATAACTTTATTATCACTACCTGAAAAAATCTGGATGTTATTATCCCTATAATTATACCTGTTACACAAGAACTTATTCCTATAAGCATATTTTAAAGGTTTTATATAGATAAATCCTTAAGTAAATATTACATTTTAGCTGCTAGCATTACACTTTTGTAACATAGAATATAGGCTATTATAATCATAATAGAAATGTCTCAAAATAACAATTTAAGTCGTACCTTTTTTGTATAAAAAAAGAAAAGAGGCTCCTAAGAAGCCTCTTTTCCATGTGATAATTATTTTATTTCAAAAGTTTCTTTTTTAAACATACTATCAAGCCATAAGCTAAGCATCCAAAAATACTTAATACCATCAATGTATAATTATAACCAATATTAATACTCAAGAAGCCAGCAACAGTTGGAATAATTAGAGAAGAGCCTCCCATAAATATACTTAAAGCTATTAACTGGCTACTACTTCTAAGTTTTTTAGGAGAAACTTCAAATATTAATGTTTTTGAAGTAATTAAAATTAAAGGAGTAGAAAACACTTGAAAAACACACAGTATAATAATTATATTTGAATCACTTGCTAAAGCAAATAATAAAAACTGAGTTGTTATCATAATAGCACTTAATTTTAATAAGTTTAAACTACTATATTTTTTTAATAAATAAGAGCCAGCCAAATATGTTGGTATCTCTAATAATGACTGTAAAGACCACTTTAAAGATATTTGAGAATTTGTAGCATTTAAAGTTATCATTTTATCTATTACAGTACAGTTATTTGCTACCACCATTGAGTATAGTAGAAATAAAATACATACTAGTAAAATATATTGCTTATCTTTTAATAATTCAACAATATCTTTTTTAGTTACATTTATCTTCTTGTCAATCTTTTCAATATCAGGTAATAACAATATATTTATAATAAGTAATACTACAATTAAACCAATAGCTACAGATAATCCAAAATATGAGAACTTAAGAATTAGGTAAGAAGCTACCATACTTCCAATAGCCCATCCAATTGACCCAAAAGTCTTAATAAACGACAAATAATTACTAATCCTATCTCCACAACCTATTATCCATGTATCGTATAAGCTACAACAAGTATTTAATAATCCTCCTGATAAAGCAACAAGTAATAAGTATATTATAAAGGTTGCAGATTCAGTAGAAAACATAATAACTGATGCAATTCCATAAACTGATAGACTAATTAAAACAATTTTTTTCATTGTTTGATACTTATCAGCTAATACCCCAAATAATAATTGAAATAATATATTGGTTATTGCATAACTCGATAATATAATTCCTCTTTCAAATGCTGAGTAACCTAATTTTGATAAAAAAGGTGTGAATTTTGTTGACGCAAAAGCAAAAATAATATATGAGAGAAAATAAAATATGATAAATCTAAATTTAATCGATTTATTAATCATAATCAATCAAAACTGATAACTTTAATACCACTATTTCCTTCCTGATTTAAGTTTGAAAGATGATATTTTACCTTATTAGGATTCTCTATAATAGCTAAAGGAATATATAAAGTACTTTCAAGTAACTTGTTATCGATTTCTACTAACTTTTCCCCCATATTAACTTCTTGACCTCGTTTAACTTCTAATTTAAAGTTTTCTGTTTTTGTTGTTGCACTATCTAATCCAATATGAATAAGAATTTCAACATCATTTTGTAATTTAATTCCTATAGCATGGTTAGTTTGAGCAATAAAACTTATTATCCCTTTAGTTGGTGATTTAAGAACATTGTCCTTTGCTATCATAGCAAATCCATCCCCCATTACCTTAGTTGAAAATACTTTATCAGGAATTTCTTCAAGATTAATTATTTTTCCATCAATATAGGAATTAATTGTAATTGCTTCTTTTTTTCTTTTAAAGAACATTATAAACACTCCTCTACATAATTAACTTTATTCTGATTATCATTACAAATAACGATATTAAGCATACTGCAACTGAGGAAAAAAGAGCTTTATAGCTCTTTCCCCATTGTAGTTTTTTAATACTGCTTATGATTTGTTTAATTCCAACAAATTTATAAACATAGGTAAACATGATAACAATAGTTATTGTGTAAATTTGAAATACCTGTCCTAATAAGACTAAATAGAAAGCAATCATGTTTTCTTTTATATCTTTATTCTTTTTTATATTATAAATAACATATGCACTGTATACTGCACTAAAGTTAGAGACTAAATTTAAACTTGCATTAACATCATTATTTAAAAGTTGTGAAAATGAAACATTTGTAAATAATGATGTCAATTCTAAATACACTATATACAGAACAGGCAATATTAGAAAATAACCCATTATCACTGAAAGAAATATATTTTCATCTTTTAATACTACTGTGATATTTTTTATTTTATTTGTTATCATGTTTTTATTCTCCTTATTTAAAAGTTGGCCAGAAATCCTTATTAGCCACAATCATTTCATCTAAGATTTCTTTTGCTACTTTTGCACTTGGAACAGTTTTACTCATAGTAAATGACTGCCATAATTTTTGATAGCTTTTGTCTATCCATGCTTCTACAGCTAATTTTTCAGAAGCAACTTGTTGTTCCATTAAACCTTTTTGGAAAGTTGGAATTTTACCTATAGACATAGGTTCAACCATATCTTTTCCAACAAGACAAGGAATTTCAACCATTGCATCATCTGCAAAATTTTCAATAGCTCCATTATTAGGAACAATCAGTAAAAATCTTTCTTGAGTATTAAATGCTAATGCACACGCTAATTCAACAATAAATTGAGAATGTTCACTTGCATCAAACCATGTATCTCTTGCTGTACCATTTTTTACAATTCTTTCACATTCTTCAAATGTATCTTTCTCTCTTCTATCCATAATCTCATTTGCTCTTGTATAATTTGGATTAGCATGTTTAACAGTTTCATCAGCCATTAAATAATATTTTAAATAAGTATTAGGTAATGTAGTTGGTTCTATTTCTAATAAGTTCTTTGCCGCTCTCATAGTTTCTAACCAACTAGATTCTTTGTGTTGACCTTGAGGTGTAAATTCCTCATACCCCTTTTTAGCACAATATTCCTGTAATTTAGGCATTAAATCATTTCCTTCTTTGTCCTTAATACTTGTCCACCATCCAAAATGATTCAATCCATAATATCTAACATCAAAGTCTTTACGAGAATTTAAACCTAAAACTCTAGCAAATATTTCCTCTAAACATACCGGCATATCACAAATATTAATAATTCTTGAATTTGGTCTTAATACACGACATGCTTCTGCAACTATAGCTGCTGGATTTGAATAATTAAGCATCCAAGCATTTGGAGAATATTTTTCCATATAATCAATCATTTCGATTACTGGACCTATTGTTCTTAATCCATAAGCAATTCCACCTGCTCCACAAGTTTCTTGACCAACGACCCCATATTTTAGTGGAATTTTTTCATCTTGTTCACGTAAAGCATATAAACCAACACGAATTTGTGCCATTACAAAATCAATATCAGTAAATGCTTCTTCTGGATTTGTTGTATAACTAAATTTAATTTCTGGATTTTTCTCTCTAACAATTATTGCACATGCTTCAGCAACTTTTCTTTGTCTCTCATCGTTATTATCATATAATTTAATTGATTCAATAGGAAATTTATCAACACTTTCAATTAACATTGTTACAATTCCAGCAGTATAAGTACTTCCCCCACCAGCAATTAGTATCCTCTGTCTTTTTCTTTCCATCTTTATCTCTCCTTTTATAATAAATTTTCAAATTCTTCTCTTACACTTGGTACTGAAAGCCCAATAATAATCTGAATAGCTTTTCCATTATGCACTAAACCATGTGCACCTACTGCTTTAAAATCTTCTTCTTTAGAAATGATTGAGTCATCTTTCAAAGTTAATCTCAATCTTGTAGCACAGTTTGTAACATCTACAACATTTGCTGCTCCACCAATTAATTTTATGTATTCAGCCGCTTGTTGAGACGCTTTACTTAATTTATTTCCTTTTTCATCTTTAGTTTCTAAATACTCATTTTTAGTATATAGTTTTGTTTCTTCAGTATCTTCCTCTCTACCAGGAGTTTTCAAATCGAATTTCTTAATTAAGAAAGTAAATACAAAGAACCAGATAAATGAAAATATAATCCCTACAACAACTTGAATAATATATACCTTCCAGTGATACATCCCAAGTGGAAGCCAATTTAATACAACCCAGTTAATAATTCCTCCACCAAAATCACCAACAACCCCTAAGGCAAATGAAATCGTTTGCAAACACGCATCTAAAAATGCATGTACTAGGAATAAAAGTGGAGCTACAAATAAAAATGTAAATTCTAATGGCTCAGTAATTCCAGTTAATACTGCAGTAAGAGTAGCAGGAATCATTAAACCCAATACTTTTTTCTTTTTTTCTGGCTTTGCCGTCACATAGAAAGCGCCAAATACACCTAGTGAACCAAACACCTTCGATAAACCCGATAATGAGAATCCAATTGGATACATTTCCTTTAGAGTATGAGTTGAAGTTTGAAAGTTCTGAATATGAGTAGCCCAATATACTGATGTACCACCTGGAACAACAACACTATCATAACAGATTGGTGCATATACAAAATGATGTAACCCAGTTGGTATTAAAATCTTTTGTAAGAATGCATAACACCAAACTCCTATATTTCCACTATTTATAAAAAATGTTTGTAAATGCCTAATAACATTTTGAACATGAGGCCAAATAAAGCAAGTTAATAATGCAACTGGTATCATAACAAAGAAACAAATTGCAACTACAAGTGATGAGCCTCTAAATAATCCAATAAAATCTGGTAGTTCTTTATCATAAAATCTATTATGAACATAAATAACAATGCCTGATATTAATAAAGCACCAACCATACCAGTATCTAATGTTTTAATACCAGCAATGCTTACAAGTCCACTTCCAGCACTTATTTCAGCTGCAAAATCAACCCCAAAGCTTTTTCCCCAAAAACTTAACATAGAACCTACGAAATAATTAAAAGTCAAGTATGTTGCTAAAGCTTCCATGCAAGCTCTTGCTTGTTGCTTTTTTGCAAGTGCTATTGGTAAAGAAATAGCAAATAATAATGGTAATTGATTAAATACCATCCAAGCTCCACTGGATATTACTCCCCAAAATTGGTACCAAATATTTTCCGGTGTAGCAAGCGAACCCATAATTGACTGATTTTGAAATACAATTGAGAATCCAACCATTATCCCAGCGAAAGCAAATAATAGTGTTGGTGTAAACATTGCCCCTCCAAAACGTTGTATTTTCTTCATCATATAAATTACTCCCCTCCTTATATTTTTATTTTATCTTTGGCCTTAGATATCTATTATTTTAACAGGTTAATAAATATATACAATCTTTAGGCTATATTCGGAGCTTATTCACAATCAAATAAGTTTTTGCACATTTTTATGTTCAAATTTTCATAAAAAAAAAGAATGACTACAATTTGCAATCAATCCCTTCTGTAATCATTCTATGTCTTTTATAAATACTATATTTAATAAATAATAACTCAATCAATATAAAATATAACATTGTCAATTTATAACTAGGGTGCATTTGTAAAAATGAGATATTAGTTGCTGAAATATAGATTGATTCATCACTTAAATCAGTTAATGTATTATTTTTAAACTCTGTAATTGAAATTATTTTAGTTCCTATTAATTTTAATCTTCTAGCAATATTAAGTGTATTTTCATTCTCACCACTTAGGGATATAATAATCATAACATCATTTTTACTGACAATATTGTAAAAAGAATCATCAAATGTTCTTCCTTCAAAATCATATATTATTTCTTGACATGATAAGAACATTCTCTTTATCTGTTTTGCAACCACATTTTGAATATCCCCTGAACCATACGCGTATATTGTTTTTGATTCATAAAGAAGTTTACACAATGCATCATAATCTTTATTTTTTTGGTCTTCAACATACTTAATTATTGAATTACACGCAATATCAAATGACTGATTTTCTATAACATGAACCTTTTCTGATTCCCAGCTTAATAAGACTTTAAATTCACTAAAACCTTTTAAATCTAATTTTTTAACAAATCTTGTAATAGTTGCACGAGACACATTACATTTCATAGCAAGTTCATTTATTGACATCTTACTACAATGTTTTTTATTTGCAGTTATATATTTCCATATTAATAAATCTGTCTCATTCAATTTATTATAATTTAAAAAAATCATTTCTTCTAATCTCATAAACTATTATCCCCTTTAATTAAAAATCGTCATAAATATTATACCAATATTCAACATTAAATTACAGCATATTCTTATATTTCCTATTTATCCTATAAAATTGACTATAAGAAATACTACTATAATTGATGCTTTAAAAAAAGGTAGTTTTAATTCTATTCTTTTATCTAATAATTAATATTTTCAAGTTCTAGTGCTTTTCTTATGCAACTATCATCTTTAAAATCAGCAGTCCTTTTACAATCTTTTACTTTAAATTCTGGAATAGTTTTAAATTCCTCATCACATATTCCATTCTTATTTAAATACATACAACTTGCCATTCTAACTATTAGACTGCTATTTTTTAGATTAAACAATACAGGGTCTATACACCCTCCATCTCCGCCAGTAGTTTCACCCACTAAAGTTGCAAATTTAGTTTCTTTACAAAACATTGCAAACGACTCTGATGATGAATATATCTTTTTATCGACAAGTAAATATATATTCCCTTTAAATTTTAAATCCTTCGTAGATTTTATGGTATAAGAAGTATTTTCAAAACTACTAAAATCTTTTATAATTTCTTTGGGAGCATTTTCTTTTACATTTTGTGGTAAATTATTTATAGGCTCTAATTTTATACTTCTTGCATTGGTGTATTTTTTTACTATTTTATTGTTATTTCTATAAATTCTATATCCATTTATTTTAACATCATTTTTTATAAGTTTAGATACGATTCCTTGCCAACAACTATCACTTCCGCCTGAATTACCTCTTATATCAATAATTAAAGCCTTATGTTTTTCTAAAGTGTTAATATAATCTCCAATTACCTTTAAATCATTATCTATAGGCCCATTCTTTGACGACATTGATGGTAAATACATATATCCAATTTTACCCTCAACGATATCCTTTAAAATCAATTCTTTTTTTACAAGAATATCATTTGGCATTTTTATTTTAGGATTTATAGAGTCATATCTATCTACAACTTTTTTATCATTAAGAAAATCATACCAATCATTATTAGAATATGATTTCTTAAAAAGTTCATATCGTTTCTTATTATCTATTAATTCTGTATGTTTATTATTTAAATCAGATAATATAGATGACAGTTCTTCTATAAATTCTTCATCATTTTTAGTACTTTTTATTCTTTTTGTATATTCATCCTTATTTTCTAACCAATCAATATTATTAAGCCTTTTATTTACATCTAGATATGGATATCCTGTTTTTATAACATTATATACATAATTAAAGTCATCTACCTTTTCCTCTTCAGATAGTTGATTCTTTTGAGAATAAGTAGAATTACCTAATAAAATTATAAATACTGAAATAACTATTGAAAACACTATTTTCTTTTTCATTCAATTCTCATCAACTTTCAAATTATATATTTTAATACATTGTATCATTATTTTATTATCACCTAAACAACTAAAAGAAATTCCTGAAGATATATTCCACGATTACTCTCTTTAAAAAATTTTTATTTGTATTTTCAAAATTATTTCTTGCAAGTTATAAAATAACAATCATATTTAAACATCTATTTTTCCACCATGTCCTGAAAGTAAATTCTTATCAGTGATATGCTAAAAAAGATATCCTAAAAAACTTATCCATTATGATGGCTTAAATTGAGATACTTTACTGATTTTTGGTTATTAGTTAAGAAAGATATTGATAACTAGAAATATTGATAACTATAGAAATGATTATTTTTGATAGAAATTTTAAGGATATAAACTAATTATACTTAAGTCTATATCCTTAATTTATCAAGATTATGAGAATTTTTACAAATATTTATCTTTATCTGTTTTAGAATAAAAACAAGAAAATATTCTTTTATTTTATTCAAACATTCAAATTTAATAACTACATAATTACTTATTAGAAATTGTATCTACTTCATATATATATCTGTTAAGTATAGCTTCTAGCATTTCTTGTCTTCCAGACTTATTCTTTATAACTGGCATTTGCAGTGCATAAGATTCTAGCTCTTTAAATCCAACCTTAGCATCTACTATATCTTTACCTATACCTTCACTAAAACTTGCATATCTTTCTTTAGTAAAGTTTTCAAATACCTCATCTTCTAATAATTTATGAGCTATTAATAATCCCTTTGCAAATGTATCCATCCCTGCAATATAAGCTAGGAATAAGTCTTCTACCTCAAAAGATGCTCTTCTTACTTTAGAGTCAAAATTAAATCCTCCTGGTGCTATTCCACCTTGCTTTAACACTTCATACATAGCAAGTGTTGCATCATATATATTTGTTGGGAATTGGTCTGTATCCCATCCTAATAATAGGTCTCCTTGATTTGCATCTATACTTCCTAAAACATTGTTTATTCTTGCTATATTTAATTCATGTTGGAAAGTGTGACCTGCAAGTGTTGCATGGTTTGCTTCTATATTCATTTTAAAGTATTTATCTAGACTATACTTTCTTAAGAATCCTAAAACAGTAGCAGTGTCAAAATCATATTGATGTTTAGTAGGCTCTTTTGGTTTAGGCTCTATTAAGAATTGTCCAGTAAACCCTATTTCCTTAGCATAATCTACAGCCATTTGTAAGAATCTCGCAAAGTTATCCATTTCAAGTTCTGTATTAGTGTTAAGTAAAGTTTCATAACCTTCTCTTCCACCCCAAAATACAAAGTTTTCTCCTCCTAAATACTTAGTTACTTCCATAGCTTTCTTAACTTGAGCTGCTGCATAGGCATAAACATTAGCATTACATGTTGTAGATGCACCATGTACAAATCTCGGATTTCCAAACATATTAGCAGTTCCCCATAATAACTTTATACCTGTTTCTTCCATTTTAACTTTTATATACTCAACTATTTCATCTAATATCTTATTTGTTTCTTCTAAATTTCTTCCTTCTGGAGCTATATCTCTATCGTGAAAACAGAAATACTCAATTCCCATTTTAGACATAAATTCAAATCCTGCATCAACTTTAATCTTAGCTATCTCAATTGGGTCTGTCATATTATTCCAAGGTCTCTCTACTGTACCTACTCCAAATGGGTCATTACCTTCTCCACATAAAGTATGCCAGTAACTCATTGCAAATCTTAAATGCTCTTTCATAGTCTTATTGCCTACTACTTGTTCAGGATTGTAGTATCTAAATGCTAACTCATTATTAGATTTTGGTCCTTCAAATTTTATCTGTCCTATTCCTTTAAATATCTCACTCATTTTATATCCTCCCAATGTTTTACATATATGATGTATGTAATATTTTTTCTTAATTAAAAATTATTTTTATTTTTATCTTTCTCTTTATTTTTAAGCTATTTTAACTATTTATCTTTAAAATTAACTGCTTCATCTAATAACTTAAAATCTTCTTTCAAAGATTTGTATATTTTTTTATACAATCTGTGATATCTCTTATATATATCTACATTTTCACTTATTGGCTCTAATTTAGTTGAAGTTTTTATTATAATATCACAAGCTTTTTGTACATTTTCGTATATTCCAGCTCCTACTAATGCAAGAATTGCCACCCCAAGTGCTGGTCCTTCACTTGAATTTATAGTATGCACATCTTCATTAAACATATCTGCTTGCATCTGTCTCCATACTTTACTTTTACCACCCCCACCTGAGGCTCTTACTTCATTAACTTCTATATTAAGGTTTTCTATTATCTCCATACAATCTTTAAGACTATATGAAACACCTTCCATTATTGACCTTGCCATTTCTTTTTTAGAATGGATTGGAGATAGTCCAAAGAATACACCTCTTGCATAAGGGTCAAGATGAGGAGTTCTTTCTCCCATCATATATGGTAAGTAAAGTAGTCCATTACATCCTGTTGGTACTTTAGCTACTTGACTATTTATAATCTCATATACATCTTCACCTAAAGAATTTGAAACTTCCACTTCACTTTGGCAGAAATTATCTTTAAACCATTTTAATGATAGTCCAGCTCCTTGAGTAACCCCCATAACATGCCATGTATTTGGTATTGCATGACAAAAAGTATGAACTCTACCTTCTTTATCAATTTTTGGTTCTTTTGTATATGCAAATACTACGCCTGATGTACCAATAGTAGATGAAACTACTCCATCCTTAACTATTCCATTTCCTATAGCTCCTGCTGCTTGGTCTCCAGCTCCACCTACCACTATTGTTCCTTCTTTAAGCCCTGTCAAGTTTGCTACTTCTCTAGTTACATATCCTGTAACCTCTTGAGATTCATAAACTTTACCTAAAAGATTTTTATCTATGTTTAACTTTTCTAGTACTTCATCACTCCAATCTCTTTTTCTTATATCGAGTAACTGCATACCACTTGCATCTGACACTTCTGTAGCATATTCACCTGTCAATTTGTATCTTATATAATCTTTTGGAAGAAGTATTTTATTAGTATTTTTATAAATATCAGGTTCATTATTTCTAACCCATAATATCTTTGATGCTGTAAATCCTGTAAGCGCTGGATTGGCAGTTATTTCAATCAGTCTTTCTTTACCTA
Organism: Clostridioides sp. ZZV15-6383; assembly: GCF_020657735.1. NCBI lineage: Bacteria > Bacillati > Bacillota > Clostridia > Peptostreptococcales > Peptostreptococcaceae > Clostridioides > Clostridioides sp. ZZV15-6383. Next base: position 21,651 of record NZ_JAGWCV010000051.1, read on the forward strand.
CTAAATTGGTTATTTCTTCACACTCTTTTACTGTTCGTTGGTCACACCATATTATAGAGTTTCTCAATGTGCTCCCTTCTTTATCTAGCATAACTAGACCATGCATCTGCCCTGACAACCCAATTCCTTTTATAAGTTCACTATTTATATTTGAACTTTGAATTACACGTCTTATAGATTCGACTACAGCTTCCCACCAATCATTTGCATCCTGTTCTGCCCAGCCTGTTTTCTCCTGTATAATAGGATATTCATATGTACAACTTTTTATAGTATTTCCTAGTTTATCAAATAAGACTGTTTTAGTACCTGATGTACCAATATCCACACCTAATACATACTTCAACTTCATCCCTCCTTGAAACACCACTTCATAATTATCGTTTTCCTACCCTATTTTTTTATATTTTAGGTATATTTTTCTTGCTTTATTTTTGTTAGTATATTAAACTAACTTATGAACTAATAATAAAATATTTAATTATCTTTGTCAATGCAAAATAACCTTTTATTTTTGTCTAAAAAGTATTACAATATTATTTTAAGGAGGAATATCAAATTGGTTACTGATAAATACACGATTCGAGAAATGAATGAAAGATTGGTACTTGAACAAATTATAAAAAATGGTCCTATTTCTAGAGCAAGTATAGCCTCTACTATAGGATTAAATAAAGCAACTATATCTGCTATTACAAAAAAACTTATTGATGAATCTCTGGTTCATGAAATAGGAATTGGAAATAGTACTCATAGTGGTGGACGAAAACCCATACTTTTAGTATTTAATAAATGCTCAGGGATTTCTTTAAGTATGGATATTGGATATGACTATATATTTTCTTCTCTATCTTACTTAGATGGAACTATTATAAATTCTAAGAAATTAACAGATATACAAGTAAATAAAGATAATGTTATACAGTTAATAGATGAAATTATAGATAGTTATAACACGTCCAAAATAGACACTCCTTATAAGGTAATAGGTCTCACTTTGGCTATACATGGGATTACTTGTGAAAATAAAATATTGTTCACTCCATATTATAATCTTAATGAGATTGACTTATATGGTATCCTTAGTAAAAAATATGACTTTCCTATCCATATAGAAAACGAAGCAAACTTGACAGCTTTAGCTGAGAGTACTTTCTCAACTGTGCATAATTCACTACTTAGTCTTAGTATTCACAGTGGATTTGGTTCAGGCATTATAATAAACAATAAATTATATAGTGGTAGAAATGGTATGAGTGGCGAAATTGGTCACACTATTATCATACCTAATGGTAAACTCTGTCCTTGTGGAAACCGTGGCTGTTTAGAACAGTATTGTTCAGAGAAAAAAGTGTTTGAACAGCTTTCTTCTTTAGAAAATATTCCTAAAATAGATTCTAATATGTTAAAGCAATTATATTATGAAAATAATCAAAATACTAAAAAAGTTATCCATGAGTTTTGTAGTTACTTATCAATAGCTATAAATAACGCTATTGCAACATATGCTCCTGAGATAATATATTTAAATAGCCAAATAATCAGAGATATCCCTGAAATATTACAAATTACAAAAGACATGTTAGTTAGCTCTTTTAACAAGGGGATAAATATAGAAATTTCATCATTAGGGTCTGAGGCATCTCTCTATGGTGGCTCTGCTGTAAATATTAAGAGCTTTTTGAATATACAAAATTTAACCTTAATGAATGAAATAAATGAGAAGATAGCTGTACTATAATATCAAGTAATCTGATAACTAGCTTAAACAAGCTAGTTACATTTTTAATTTTTAAACGAACTAATGCTATTATCTATATTAAAAGGTAATAGAATAATAAAAAAATATAACTACATCTAAATCAACATTTACAACAGATGAATCACTTCTTAAATCACTTTATTTAATAGATTAATGATTATTATATAAGTGAATTCAAAGTTTTAGAACCTGACCTAAAATATTAAATTAATTAAATATTCATCTTAATTAAATACTAGTTGCAGTCATTATGAAAGTTAGAAAAATGAAAACATCTTTAAATAGATACTATTTTTACAAGAATATGCATAATCTTAAGTAAGGGTTATGACTATATTAGTATAATCCCCTTATAGTAGACATTTAAATAAAAGGCCATTATAATAGGTCTAAAAAGTGTATACTCTAAGGGGGTTTTTCTATGTCTAAAAAAC
>NZ_JAGWCV010000052.1:0-23603 GCF_020657735.1 Clostridioides sp. ZZV15-6383
ATTATATTTATTTTTATAATAATGAAAGAATACAATTAAAAAACGGAATGAGTCCGATTGAATATCGAACTCATTCCGAGTAAAGATAGCCTTTTTTAAGTCTGTCTACTTGACAGGGACATATCCATTGAATTCATAGCCTAATTAAATATGTGAAATATGTGTTTAATTAAGAGTTTGTATTTTAAACTATTTATTTGATTATTATTAACTTAATTTGGGTTCTTGTTAATTTTGAGATGCCCAATCTGCTGGATATGTTACATATATAAATCTAGCATAATCAGGTACAGAAAATTGTATCTTGCTTCCTTTTGGTATAAATATTAACTCACCTGAAGAAGCAGAAACCTTTCTTCCACCTATCATTATATCTAAAGTTCCATCTATTATATAATCTATTTCATCATAGTTTAGAGTCCAGTCAAAAGTTGTTTCCTTCATCTCCATCATACCACAACCTAATCTTGGGCTTTCCTCTAATGTAAATAAATCTTTTGTGTAAACTACATCACTTGGGTTTCCTGTATCTAATCTATCAGATTCACTAACCTTTACAGTTGGTAATTTTATAGAAGTTATTCCACTAGCATCTTTATTTCTAACAAAATCTACAGTATCTTTAGTTCCATTTATTTTTTCTTCTATTATTTGTCTTACTAATGTTTCAATTAAGTTTTTATCTATATTTGTTATATCCATCTTATACATTCTCCTTTTTTAGTGTCTTATTTGCTATAACCATAGCTAATAAGACTGCTGTTATACCACCAATTAATTTAGCAACTATCATTGGTGTTATCATATTAGCATTAAATCCTGCTGTAAATCCTAAGTGGTCTCCAAATACGAATGCTGCTGATACAGAGAATGCTACATTTATTATCTTTCCTCTATTGTCCATATCTTTCATCATACCAAACATTGGTATACAGTTAGCCAAACTTGCAACAAGCCCTGCTGCTGATACATCATTCATCCCAAGAATTTTTCCTAAAGCCATTAATGGTTTATTAAATACCTTTGTTATAACAAATACTAATGGGAATGCTCCTGCTAAAACTATTGCTATATCTCCAACTATTTCTATACCTTCACCTATTGGCTTCATTCCAGGTATTATAACTATTCCAGTTAAAGCTTCAACTATTGAAGCAGCAAGTCCTAAAGTTATAACTATTACTACACCTTTTCCAAAGTATGTGAATCCTTTTATCATAGCATTTTCAAATTTCAATAATCCAAGTGCTATAACTACTGCAAATATTATTATTGGTATTAAGTTTCTAAGAACCATCATTACCTCAAACCCTGCAACTAATCCACCAACAAATGCTCCAATAGGTATTGTTATTATACCTGCAAGTATTCCTGTTGCTAAGAATTTTTGGTCTTCTTTTTCAATTATTCCAAGTGCAACTGGTATTATAAACACTATTGTAGGTCCCATCATAGCACCTACTATTAATCCACCAAACAATCCAGCATTAGGGTCTTTTGCAAGCTCAAGTGCAAGTGGTGCACCTCCCATATCATTAGCTAACAAACTTCCAGCAAACATAGCTGGGTCAGCTCCAAGTATATCAAATACTGGTACTACAATTGGTCTTAATACATCAGCAAGTACTGGTGCTAGGCATATAACACCGACCATTGCAACTGCAAGTGAACCCATTGCCATTATACCTTCTTCAAACTGTTCTCCAAGACCAAATTTGTTACCTATACATTTATCTATAGCTCCAAGTACCATAAAGACTACCATTACATAGATTATAATTTCGTTTATACTCATAGTTCCCCCCATTATTTTATTAGACTTTTTATTATTTGACTGTCTACTGATGGTATTACAGTCTTATATATTACTTCTTTTTTTCTTACTACATTTTCACTTTCTTTTAATGCATATTCTAAACTACTTAAATCTCCTGCTACTATATATACTAATTTTCCGCCTATAGCAAAAGATAATTGAAGTTTTACTAATATTAAATCGCCTGATTTTAAAGTCTTATCAAGCATTTTTATTCCAGCACATACTTTGCTACTTTCAACAACGCCTATAGAGACTATATTATCCAACTTTTGATACTTATTTTTAAATCCATCTAATATTTCTTGCGAAATTACATTTATCACAAAATTATCTACAATATATCCTTCTCCAAGTTTTATTCCGTAGTCTACACATTCATTTACATAAGAAGTTTCTCCACCTACTATTATTAAAAATTTACCTGGACAAATACTTTTTAAGTACAATACATCAACTGAAGATTTTTTTATCATTTCGTTAGATACTTCTATACCTTTAGCAATACTTTTAAATTCTATAGCTCCTATACTTTTATTCATCAAACACCTCAAATGAATCGACTACTCCAACTATAGTTGCATCTACTGGAACATGAGCTTTTTCAATCGATTCTCTAGCTGAGGAACCTTTGGATATAAGAACTAAGTCTCCATTTCCTGCTCCTGCATTATCGGCTGCAACCATGAAGCCTTCCTTGTATGTGTCTTTAGTTTTTAAAATTTTTACAACTAAAAGTTTTTGACCACATAATTTTTCATCTTTTCTTGTAGCCCAAACATTACCTACAACTTTTCCTATATCCATAAAATTACCTCCTTACACTTTCTTTAGTTTGAGATGGTGTATTCTCATAAAATCTACAGCCAATGGCGTTATTATACTTTTTTTATTAACTAGTATGTTTTTAACTCCATTTATAGTTGGTTTTCTTAAGTCAGCTTCTGATATAAGTTTTTTATTTCTTAAATCTAAACTAAATTCGGTATCTATCTTTATACTTTCTACATTATTTAGACTTTCCATATCTTTATTTAAAGCTTTTGTATTTTCTTTTTTAGAATCTATAGAACTTGATACTTCACTTTTTATGCTTAACTTATTTTTAGTTATAGTATTTAAGTCTTTTATAATTTCCACACCAAATTTACATATTTCATCTTCAAAGTACATAAATTTCTTATATAACGCTTTTGGTGCAGTATCTTTATATTTTTTATATTCAATTCCTTCATCTAGGACATATACATTTTTGCCCTTCATAATCATTTTTAGTATAAATCTTTCTTCCTCACTTGTTGAATTTCCAAGTGCTAGATTTGATAATCCCCTCATACAAAGTCTTGAAACTATCACTATTTCACATTCTTTTATACTTTTATCAAATTCTACTATTTCAAATTCATCTTTTAATAAGTTAAATTTATTGTTGTCTTGTTCAAATACAATCACAGCCTTAGGTTTATTAGATATTTTTAGTTCATTACTATTTATTTTTTTATAGATTTCTTCCATTATTAAATCTACAAGGTTATCATAATTCATATTAAATCCTCCCTAGAGGTAATCTATATAGTAGGTTAAATTTATGCTTTCTTTATTATTTTAGCAACAGTTCCTTTTGAATAGCCACATGCATTGGCTTCATCATAATCTATGTGCATGTAAGTTTTAAAGCTGTCACTAACTCTTATTACTACATCATCAAATGTTAAAGGTCTCTGACCCATCACCTTAGCTTCAACTATTTCTTTATCACATACATTGAATTTTTCAGCATCCTTAGGAGTCATGTGTATATGTCTTTTAGCAACCATTAACCCCTTATCAAGTTCAACTTCACCATGTTGTGTTGATATTTTAATACTTAAAGTACCTTCTAAGTCTCCGCTTTGTTTTATAGGAGCTTTTAATCCAAGAGTTGAACCATCTGTTAAAGATATTTCTACTTGAGTTTCATTTCTACATGGACCAAGTACAACTACATTTTTTATACTTCCTTTAGGACCAGTTATTGTGACTCTTTCCGTACAAGCATATTGACCTGGTTGAGATAAGTCTTTTAATTTTGTAAGAGTATATCCCTTACCAAATAATTTATCTACATCTTCTCTACTTAAGTGAACGTGTCTTCCTGATGCCTCAACTTCTATGAATGCTTCTTTTTTAACTCTATTTATTACTTCTTCTACTATTTCATTTAATAGACTCTCCATTGTGTCCTCCAACTACTTATACTTATTAGTTCTAACTTTATATATCATTATCCAAAATGCTGACGATAATCTATTAAGTGCCTTTATTAAATCTTCTCTTTGAACATTTCCGTACTCACCTTTAAATGCTTCGTAAGCTGCAAGTTCAACCTCTCGTGTATTACTTCTTATACTATTTATAGCTACTACTACTTCACCCATTTCATAACTTGGGAACTCATGTCCTATACCAAAGTATTTTTTAGGATAGTGAGATTGTTCTCTAAGTTCTTGTGGAGTCAACCCTAAAAGTTTAAAGTCTTCTAGTTTTTCTTCTAAAACCTCACATCTCATCATATTTCTTACAAAGTCTAATACCTCTTGTAATTCCTTAACAAGCTTTGGTATACCTAGTTTTTGGCAAAGAATCTGTGCTTTTAGTATTTCTGATTCAAGAGAATCTATTTTACCTCTTAGTATTATTCTTTTATGGTCTTTAAAAACCAAAAGATTTCCATTTAATTGAGTCATATGTTCTGGTTTTTCATCCAATTTAGCACCAAATACAGTAGTATATTTATATGTTTTCTCTTTAACTACTTCTTTTATAACTTCTTTGGGTTCATTATTTATATCTGAAAGCTTATCAATATATTTGAGTTCAATACTTCTCTCAGTTAAATAAGATTTTGCAGAAGGAGTTATTATTTGTCCTTTTTCTATATAAAATTCAGTTATATTGCCTTTGTTTTTTCCTATTTTTCTTTTTATTTCGTTTTCTGTTAAAACACCCATTTTATCACATCTCCTATTAGATGTATAAAAAAGACTACCTCAAAATACATTGAGTTTATTAGTAAGACTCATTTTTGAGATAGCCTCTTTTTAATCAAAATTTAAATTTTAAAACTACTTTTATATTACTCAGCTGATACTTTTGGTAATATAGCATCTACTTCAAAGTGTGGTCTTGGTATAACATGAACTGATATTAGTTCTCCAACTCTTTCAGCAGCTGCAGCTCCAGCATCTGTAGCAGCTTTAACAGCCCCAACATCTCCTCTTACCATTACAGTAACTAATCCTCCACCTACTTGCTCTTTTCCTACTAATTGTACATTTGCAGCTTTAACCATTGCATCTGCTGCTTCTATTGCTCCTACTAATCCTTTAGTTTCTATCATTCCTAATGCGTTTGCACTTGCCATAATCTTATCCTCCAAAAATTTAATTTTATAGTTTTATAGTTTATATTTTTAGAAATTTATAGTTATAAATTTCATTTTTATTTTAGTTATGCTAGTTCTTTAACTAATCTTTGAACAAGAAGATTTATTAATTCTTCTTTATCCATTGAGTCAAACATTGACTTTTCAACTTTAGATGTATCTTTTCCAAGTTCTTCTATTTCTTTGATTCCATAAGCTACTCTTTTAACATTTATTAAATCAAGTGGTCCTATATTGTTTGAAGTTGAACTTCCACCTATTGCACCACAACCAAGTGTTAGTGCTGGTACAAGGTTTGTTGATGCACCTATTCCTCCAAGTGCTGAAGGAGTATTCACAAGTATTCTTGATACTGGCATGTTAAGAGCAAATCTCTTTACCAACTCTTCATCATTTGCATGCATTGAGAAGGTATGACCTGCACCTTCATTTAGTAATATTTCTCTACATCTACTCATAATAGCCTCTACATTTTCCTCAACATAGAACGCTAGTATTGGTGTAAGTTTTTCTCTTGAATAGGCTACATTATGACCAACTTTATTTTCTTTTGCAACGAGAACTTTTGTATTTTTAGGTACATTTGTTAAATCTGCTAAATTTGCTATTACTTCAACACTCTTACCAACTATTTGTGGATTCATAGTACCATTAGCTCTTAATATGAATTTTGCCAATCTTTCACTTTCCTCTTCATTTAAAACATATGCACCTTGATTTTTAAGTTCTTTTAACACAGTTTCTTCCATAGATTTTTCTACTACTATAGATTGTTCTGATGCACATATAACACCATTATCAAAAGTTTTAGAATCTATTATTCTTTTGATTGCTAACTTAACATTGGCTGATTTATCTATAAACGCTGGTCCATTTCCAGGTCCAACTCCTATAGCTGGTGTTCCTGAAGAGTAAGCAGCTCTAACCATTGCTTCTCCTCCAGTTGCTAATATTAAGTTTGTATCTTTATGTTTCATTAATTCATTCGTTCCAACTATACTTGGATTAGTTATACATAATATTGAATCTTCTGGAGCTCCAGCTTTTATAGCTGCTTCACTTATTATATTAACTGTTTCAAGTATGCATTTTTTTGCATTTGGATGTGGAGAGAAAACTATCGTATTTCCTGCCTTTAGAGATATTATAGTTTTGTATATTACTGTTGATGTTGGATTTGTTGAAGGTATAAGACCTGCCACAACTCCAACTGGTGTAGCTATATCTATTGTATCTGCTTCTTTATCTTCACCAATTATTCCAATAGTTTTTGTGTTCTTTAAAGTTTCATAAACTCCCATAGATGCAAAAGTATTTTTAATTACTTTATCTTCCCATTTTCCAAATCCAGTTTCTTCATTTGCCATTTTAGCTAATTTAGTAGCATTATTAAATGCTGCATCTGCAACAGCTTTTACTATTTTATCTATTTGCTCTTGGCTCATTTTAGAAAGTTTCTCTTGAGCCACTTTAGCTCTTTTTACAAGAGTTCTGACTTCTTGTATAGATACTAAATCTTTATCTAAAAGTGTCATAACTATCTATCCCCTCTGCTAAGCTTTTTAACTAAGTTTATCAATTCTTCTTTTTTAAGAACATTTAAATCTTTATAAGTTATTGAAGAGTCTAATTTCTTAGCCATAGCTTTAAGTTTTTTCACGCTATTCTTTGATAAGTCATCTCTATCAAAATCATAATTTTCTATTTTAACTTGTTCCAATACGTCTTTATCAATATTAGTATTTTCTATTTTTTCCTCATTGACTTCTGTTAAACTATCATCCACTGTTTCAATTTCTTTGTTAATTTTATCTATATCACTATATAATTTTTCAATATTTTCACTGTTCTCAGTGACATCTAAAATTACATTATCTTTTTTTGATAAATTTTTCGATACATTATCAGTTATTTCCAATGTAATCTCAACGTTTTTCTCTTTATCTTCTGAAACTTCACAGACTTTAGGTTCTTTAGTTTTGAATAAAGCATCTGTTACTTCACTATGGATTCTTGGTATAATATGTGATGCTCTTAATGTACCAACTCTAGAAGCTACAATTTTACCTGCTTCTAGAGCAGATTTTACAGCACCAACATCTCCACATATTGTTAAAGTAACAATACCTGCTCCAACCTTATCAATTTTTACAATATTAACATTTGCAGATTTCAAACAAGCATCAGAAGCTTCTATTGCAGCAACATATCCTATTACTTCTATTAAGCCTATAGCATCCATCTAACTATCCTAGAATCCTGTTGGATTGTCTGCAACTGATTTTACTGCTTCTGCAAATGCATCACATGCTGCTTTACAAGCCGATTGAGAACCTGTAAGTAATGCTCCACCAAAGTTTGTTTCAGTTGGAGGTGCAAATAATTCACACATCTTAACATCTGCTGCTTTCATTGCTGCATCTAGAGCATACATTGCTTCAAGTGGTGGTGCTACTAAATAAGCTAATGCCTCACCTTCTCTTATTCCTGCCACCTCTGAAAGATATGTACCTGTTCTTGATACGCAGTGAGCATAATATGCTATTGAATCATCATCATTTGCACTTATAAAAGTTGCTCCATATTCTAGAAAATCAACTACTGCATTTAGACCGCTTCTTACTTCTGCTGGACTTGGTCCTGCTATTATTCCTAATACTTCTCCAGCAAGCTTTGTTGAAGCATTTGCAGCACCTGCATACATTGATTTTGCATACACAACATCAACTTCTGAAGCTTTAGTTGCTTCATCAAGAGCTGTGTACGTAACATCATCACAGTCTGCAGTTATTAAACCTAAACTTTTGTGATGTGATTTTAGTTCTAGTTTTTGTGCCATTTCTGGACTTATATTTGAAATTATCTTAATTCCTAATATATTAGGACGAATTACATCGTTTTTCATATTCTACACTCCCTCGACTTTATTTAAGGTCTATTCCTGAAGCTTTTTTATCTAACATAGTTTTTATAAGTTCAGCTATATGAGCACCTGCTTCAACTGCAGTTGTTCCACCTTTGTGAATGTTTGATATAACTGTTCTCTTTGCTTCTGCCATTCCTATGTATGGCTTGTACGCTATATATGCTGACATTGATTCAGCAGTAACTAATCCTGGTCTTTCTCCAACCAACATACATATAACTTCACAACCTAATTCTTCACCTAAATGGTCCATAGCACCAACTCTACAATGTTTAACAAATAAAATTTCACTTGAGTCTATACCATACATTTTTAGACCTTGTTTTATAGCTGGTACACAGTCTTTTAAGTTTGCTTCTATAGCAGCTGAACTAAGTCCATCTCCCACTAATATTAAAACTTTTTGATTTGTACCAAATTTAGATTTTATACTACTTATAGTTTCTGGAGAAAATTTTCTTCCCAAATCTGGTCTTGTTAAGTATTCATCTTTATCTTTACATAAAGTTTCTACTGCAAACATATCATTTTCTTTTATAAATTCATCATCTACATAAGAGAATACAGCGTCTTGTGCAGCAGCATGGTCTGCTCTAAATCTTAAAACTGTTTCTGTTTTATATCTAGTACCAGCTCTTCCTATGCCTAATCTTGCAGGTGTTTTTGCTTTCATATCTAAATAAGCCTCTGCGTCCTTAGGATTTTTTACTAGTAATTGCTTTCTTATATCAACTTCCGTTATATCATCTATACAAGCATTGTTGTCTATTACAACTTCAGTTGCCTTCTTAACAGTTTCAGATACAACATTAGTATCTAATTCCCCAACCATTTCTCCAACTAACTGTTCTACTAATGCTTTTAAATCCTTTTCATTCATACTAAATACCTCCTATCCTAATAATACAGATGCGTCTCCCGCTAACTCTGTTAACTTACCATCTTTAGAGAATCCCATCTTTTCCATCCAAGCATCAAATTCTTTTATTGCTGTCAATCCAAACATTTCTCTAAGCGATGCTGTTTCATGGTATCCTGTTGTTTGATAGTTAAGCATAACATCATCTCCATGAGGTATTCCCATAAAGTACGTACATCCTGCTGTTGTTAATAGTATAGCTAAGTTTTCCATATCATTTTGGTCAGCCTTCATATGGTTAGTGTAACAAACATCAACACCCATTGGTAATCCATGTAGTTTACCCATAAAATGGTCTTCAAGTCCTGCTCTTACAACTTCTCTAGCATCATATAAGTACTCAGGCCCTATAAATCCAACAACTGTATTTACTAAGAATGGTTCATACTTTTTAGCAAATCCATAGCATCTAGCTTCCATAGTAACCTGGTCTATTCCATGATGTGCTTCTGAAGATAATTCTGAACCTTGTCCAGTTTCAAAATACATGACATTAGGTCCTGTAGCTGTACCATGTTTTAAAGCTAACTGTCTAGCTTCTTCTATGGTATCTCCATTAAATCCAAAGGCTTCATTTCCTTTTTCAGAACCTGCTATAGATTGGAATATTAAATCTGCAGGAGCACCATTTCTTATTGCTTCCATTTGTGTAGTAACGTGTGCTAATACACATGTTTGAGTTGGTATTTGATATTTTTGCTTTACTTCTTCAAATCTCTTTAATACTTTAGTAACACTTTCAACAGAGTCATCAACTGGGTTTAATCCAAGTACTGCATCTCCTATACCAAAAGTTAAACCTTCAAGAAGCGATGCAAGTATTCCATCTGGGTCATCTGTTGGATGATTAGGTTGAAGTCTTGCTGATAACGTTCCTTGTTCTCCTATAGTTGTATTACAGTGAGCAGTAACCTTTATCTTTTTAGCTGCATAAACTAAGTCCATATTTGACATTAATTTTGCAACTGCTGCTATCATTTCAGAAGTTAATCCTCTTGATATTCTTCTTATATCAAGGCTTCTAGTATTTGAATCTAATATCCACTCTCTAAGTTCAGATACTGTCCAGTCTTTTATTTCTTCATAAACTTTTTCATTTACAGCATCTTGTATTATTCTTGTTACTTCATCTTCCTCATATGCTACTGCAGGATTATTTCTTATATCCTCTAGCTTTATGTGTGATAAAACAACTTTTGCTGCTATTCTTTCTTCAGCTGATTCTGCTGCAAGACCTGCTAATTTATCTCCTGATTTTTCTTCATTAGCTTTAGCCATTACATCATATAAGCCTTTAAACTGATAAGTACGTCCAAATAATTTTGTCTTTAAAATCATTTACTTACCTCCTTCTATTAATTAAAAACTAATGTTTTTATTACCACAGGTAAAACTTTACCTTCGACTATAGGTTTTCCAATGTCGATATAATCTCCATTTTCAACCTTAACACTGTCTATACAAACAATTTCTTTTTTATAATTTAATAATGCATATATTGCTTGACCTAATACTTTTGCCATATCATTTTCAACGATTACTATAAAAGGTAAATCATTTTCAATGATTTGTTGCATTCCATCTACAAACCCTTTAGCATACTCTTGTATATCTGAAAAGGTTGGATTTTTCTTACCTATCATGGCTATAGCAACTTTCTGTAAATCATTTTCTAATTTAAACCAGTTGAGTTTGTTTTTTATAGCCTCACTGATTTGTTTTGAAGTACCTACTTCTTCATCAATTGATAATTTTAAGACTGGCAAATTCTTAATTGGAAACTTTTCGCTAGTATAAGTTATTGTACTTCCACTTACTTCAGTAGTATGAGAACCTGCTCCAACTACTGTGGCTCTTATTGTTTCCATAGATTGAACCACATTTACTTTTTTAAGGTATTCGCAATTTTTTATTGCTTGCCCAAGTAAAATTCCCAAGTCACCATATTCAAAATAATCCTTTATTTCTCCATCGTAGTAAATATAATCAGCTACTCCACCAGAGAATGAAACATTCTTAATACTTTCATCTACACTTATTGATTTATTGGTTATTATAAAATCAAATAAAGGTGTCTGTTTTTTTAATCCTATACTTTCCATTAATAAGTCAACCATCATATCAACTATTGGTTTTGTGTTTTCTATTGTAGCTACAGTTCCTACTTGAAGGTTTAAATTATTATCTTTTATGATTTTATCTATTTTAGGTGATATATAAGTTATTTTTTTACTTATTTTATCTATCTTTATGAGTCTTCCACCTATATCCAAACACCCAGTATCGGTTACTTCTCCCCTTTTAAATGAAGCTATATTACTAGTTCCCCCACCTATGTCTATATTTACAATTGTAGTTGAATGTTCTTTTGAATAAATATGAGCTCCAGCTCCTTTTCCTGATATTATGCTTTCTAAATCAGGTCCTGCTGTTGCAACAACAAAGTCTCCAGCAAATCCACTTAAAGTATGAAGCACATCATTTGCATTTTCTTTTCTAGCTGTTTCACCAGTGATTATTACTGCTCCTGTATGTATATCCACTTTAGATATATTTGCTTTTTTATATTCATTTTCAACTATATCTTTTATCTGTTGACCATTTATTTCATTATTTGAAATAAGAGGAGTGAAATAAACTTTACTTTTATAAATAATTTCTTTGTCTACTATACTTATTCTAGGTACCGAAAAATTTGATTCAGTATTTTCCACTATTAATTTAGAAAAAATTAACTGAGTGGTACTTGTTCCAATGTCAATACCAACACTTAATAACTCTTCTCTCATTTTCTCACCTCCTAAAATTTAAGTATGTCTTAAACAAGCAAAGAGGCTTAAAGTTATAATAAATATATGTTAAATTGAATATATACTTATAATTTTTATAAATACATTCAACTAACTTAATCTATTAATAACCTTAAGCCTCTTTGCTCAATTAAAACTACTACTTTGTAGATGAGTTATTATTTAAATATTAATTTGTGTAGGTATAGTAATTAATACTTCTGTACCATTCTTACTACTTTTTCTATTTATACTTCCTTTTAACATTTGAGTTATATAACTATCTATTATATATGTCCCTAAACTATTTTTATTTATATTATCACTATCAAATCCAACTCCATCATCTATAATAGCGATATTTCTTGAATCATTATCTTTATTTATTAATATTTGTATATTACCATGTTCTCTATCAATAAAAGCATGGTCATAACAGTTTTGTAGTATTTCATTTATAACCAAAAGTATTGCGGTTGCTTTTTCTCCACTAATTTTAAAATCTTCACCTGTTATACGTATATCTATATCCTTACTAAACAAATACCCACCTTGAATATTTGACACTAATAAATTGATACCTTCTCGTATAGATATATTATTATCCACTTCCTTAGATAATAAATAATGAGTCGAAAGTATTGCAAATACTCTATTTATTATATTATCCAAACACTGCTTGACTTCATCATTTTGAGATAATCTACTTTGTTTTTTTATTATAGATATTACTGTATGAAGATTATTTTTCACCCTATGATGAGCTTCTCTTATAGCTACTGTTTTTAAAACTAATTCTTCTTCTTTTCGCTTTAAATCACTTATATCTTGTACTATTTTACAAACCTTAAACTCATCATCTTTGATGTATATGGTCTTTATTTTGAAAAACATATTACCTATTGAAACTTCATTTGTTTCATCATAATTTTCATCCATTAATATATCTTCAAATACTTTAGTTTCTATATACAAGTCGTTATAATGCATATCTTGTATATCACATTCAAATCCAAGATTTTTATATATTTCAGTTGCAATACGATTTTTAATTTTTAATTTCCCATTTTTATCAAATATGAGTATAGCTGAATTTAAATTATCAACTAAAAAATCATTATTTCCTATCAATTTTATAAACTGATGTAAATTTTTATTTTCTTCATCTTCATTAGTGTTAAACTCATTCTTAACTTCACTACTTATATCTTTTTCAACTATTAATACTGCTAAAACTTTGTCATCTAATGTTATTGGCTGAATATTTTGCTTAACCAGTTTATATTCTTGTGTTAAAGCTTTTATATCTCTTACTCTTTCTCCTGTTTTTAAGCACTTTATAACTCCTGGTTCATTTTCAAGTAGAGCCTTTTTGCCTATAACATTTTCACAGTACACTGACTTTTCTTTAGGTCTACTATGTGCCACAACAATTGCTTCATCATCAATTTTACTTAATACATCTATAAAAACATCAGCCTCATAAAAGGAAGCCATTAAATCTAAGGATTTTGATACCTCTATAATTTTTTCAATTTCATTATTATTTAAGTATGTTTGTGTAGTTGCTATCTTTTTTATCGTATTAGTCATCGTATCCTATTATAATCATCTTGGCAATTTCCATCATTGTAGTTCTTTTATCCATACTTAATTTTCTTATTCTAGTGTATGCTTCATCCTCAGAAATTTTAAACTCTCTTATAAGTATACCTTTTGCTCTTTCTACTAATTTTCTTTCATTCAATTTAGAATTTACCTTTTCTAAATCCTTTTTCATTCTTTCAAATTCATTTACTTTATTTAGACACATTTCTATAGTTGGTATAAGTGATTTTTCGCTTGCTGTCTTTATTAAGTATCCATAAGCACCTATACTTTTGGCCTTTTCTACGTATTCTTTATCCTCAAATGAAGTTAATAAAAGTACTCCACCTGCTAGATTTTCTTTACATATTATTTTACCTGCCTTTATACCATCAAGTATTGGCATTTCTATATCCATTATAACTAAATCAGGTTTATGTTTTTTACACATTTCAACAGCTTCAAATCCATCACTTGCTTCTCCTATTATTTCATAGCCATGACTTTCTAGTATATCCTTTGTATCCATCCTTAACAGTGGTTCATCATCAACCAATAGTATTTTTTTCCCCATGTTCCTACCTCACTTAAAGATTAAATCTTTTTAGAATAGTTTATATATTTTTTTATTTTATCATACTTTTATCATAATTTTGAGTAAAAAAATATTTCCCCTTAAATTTCATCTATATTTTTAGATTTTTCTAGATATTTAAATAGTTTTTCAAGCCCTATATCATCAACTGTGTCTATTTTAAAGATTTGACTTGCTCCTGCTAGTGATAGTCTTTCATAAGCTAGATTAACCTCGTCTTCAGTAGCTTTATTTATTTTAGTTATAATCCCTATTACATCTTTGCAAAACATACTTGCAAATCCTGGTGCTATATAATTTTCTTCTTGTGTAGCATCATACACTATTGCTATAATTTTAGCATCTGCTGATGTTGTTATTAAGGCATTGTATAGGCTTCTATTCTCCATATATTCACCTGGAGTATCTATTGCATTATTATAAAGTTCTACTGACTGAGTTTTTTTATATTTCAATTCTAATTGGTCTAGTTTTTGACATAAAGTAGTTTTACCACTACCTGTCTTTCCCATAAATATTATATTCTTCATTGTATTATTATGTCCTTGTTATTTTTGTAGATGAGAAGTTTAACATATTTCCTAAAACTTCTAAAACATCGTTTAATGCTGATTCTACAGAACTTACATCACCTGATATTACTACAGAACCACTAAATCTATCTATAAAACCTAAAGATACATTTGAAGCTTTTGTAGCAACATCTGCTGCTATTATTGATGCTTCACTTGGTGTTATTGTAAGTATTCCTATTGCATCTTTTTTATCAAGCACTAATCCTAGTTTCTTATATATATCTTCATTAGGATTAGCTATTATATGTGCTAATGTAACCTGTTTTCCAGGAACATATTCTTGAATAACTCTTTGCTTAGATTCTTCAGTCAAATTTATTCCCTGCTTTCTTTAAATATAGTTTACTAAAAAATTATTTGTTTAAAATAAAAAGAGCTCCATAAGAATAATATTAATATTCCTAAGAAGCTCCGTTGCTTTCTACTAAAGTATCACGCCTTTGTGATACTTTCATTATAGTTTTCTGTTTTATATTTGTCAATATATAATTTATATTTTTAAAAACATTTTCCCTACTTGTATAATATTATGTTTACATGTAATAAAATGTAGTTATTTAATATTATTTAATATGTTTATTATATCATCTTCAGTTGGTACTTTGGGATTAGTTAGTGTACAAGTATCTCTTATAGCAAGTTTTGCTATTTCTCTTTCCTCATTAGTTACATCTTCTAAACTTAATTTGCACTGTGTCAGTTTGGTTGGCATATTCATTTCTTTTTGTAGTTTTTTTATTTCATTTACTAAATTTCTAACAGCTATTCTTATATTACCATTCCCAAGCCCTACTAATTCTGCTATTTGTGCATATTTCTTAGCTGTATCAGAGTAAGTTGTGTTAGTATATCCTACTATTGATGCATTATATTCTATTACATGAGGAAGCAATATAGAGTTTGTTCTTCCATGTGGTATATGGAATTTTCCACCTAGTACATGTGCTATAGAATGATTTATACCAAGTGATGCTTGATTAAATGCTATACCTGCTAAACAAGATGCATTGTGCATTTTTTCTCTAGCTTCTATATCATTTCCATCTTTATATGCTTTTATTAAGTATTTAAACACTAACTTTATGGCTTTTTCAGCTAGTGCATCTGAAAAGTCATTAGAATTTGTAGATACGTAAGCTTCTATAGCATGTGTTAATACATCCATACCTGTATCTGCTGTTATGAAGTTTGGTACAGTTTTTACAAGTTCTGGGTCTAGTATTGCCATGTCTGGAAGTAAATCATCACTTACTAATGGATACTTACATTTCTTTTGACTGTCTGTTATTACAGCAAATGATGTTACTTCTGAACCTGTTCCACTCGTTGTTGGTATTGCTATAAACTCTACTTCATTAGATTTTAATATTTTTTTAGAAAAATCCATTATAGATTTTGCAGCATCTATTGCAGAACCTCCACCTAATGCTATTATTATATCTGGGTTTGTAGATTTAAATGCTTCTATTCCCGCTACTACTACTTCTATTGGTGGGTCTGGTACTATGTCTTCAAAAACTTGATATGTTGTATTTATTAAGTTAGATGTTATTTTATCTATTGTTTTTGATTTAACCATAAATGGGTCTGTTATTATTAGTACTTTTTTGTTTTTTAATTCTTGTAGAGCTTTCAGTGAGCCTTCTCCAAATTTAATTCTAGTTTTAATCTCAAAGTTATTCAAATTTCTATCCTCCTTAAGTTAAATACGCAAAAAAGCTCCATAGACTTTATCTATGGAGCTCCATTGCTCTTTTAACACTTCATTGTGCTATATTTAAAAATATACTATTTGATTAATATAATGTCAAGTCAATAGTATATAAAATCAATAATCAAAGCTTATCTATCAGATTTACTTACATTTAATTCTTTTTCTAAAGTAATAAATGCTTTATCTAAGACTTCTTTAGGATATTTTTTACCTATTATATTTACAAACCAACTAGCTTTAGCTATTTCTATTCCATTAAGTTTAGCTTCATCTTTAGGAAAAATCTCTACAACCTTGATTTCCATATGCAAGCCCCCTACAAATTCTTGTTATAACTATTAGTTTCAAAAAATCATCCTTTAAAATATTTAGATTTTAGCTTTGTCATAGTAACTTATGCCTTTATATTAATTTATGAAATTAGAGATTTGTCCTGATACAACTAAGCATCAAAATTTATTATTGATTTAAAATTTGAATAGTAAAGAAATAAAATAAATAGTCATATATTATAAAAAGTAGAATTATATAAATTTACCTAATTAATAAATTCATTCTAATAAGTTTACTTGAAAGGCTGTATACAAATAATTTCAAATATATATCCTAATTTATAGGAGGTTTTAATTTTGAAAGCTGCAATTTATTCAAGAAAATCAAGATTTACTGGAAAAGGTGACTCTATAGAAAATCAAATACAATTATGTATGGATTATACAAAATCTATTGGTATAAAAGATTTTTTGATATATGAAGATGAGGGTTTTAGTGGCAGTAATATAGATAGGCCACAATTTAAGAAAATGATGCAGGATGCTAAAGATAAGAAATTCAATTATCTGGTTTGCTATAGATTAGATAGAATATCGAGAAATGTATCTGACTTCTCTACTTTAATAGAAAAATTAAATGAACTAAACATATCATTTATCTCTATTAAAGAACAATTTGATACTTCAACTCCAATGGGAAGAGCTATGATGTTTATATCAAGTGTATTTGCTCAACTAGAAAGAGAAACAATAGCAGAACGTATAAAAGATAATATGTATGAATTAGCTCGTAGTGGTAGATGGCTTGGAGGCAATACACCTCATGGATTTAACAGTGAAAAAATCACATTCTTAGATGAAAATCTAAAAGAAAGAAGTATGTATAAGCTTCAAGTAAATAACGAACAAATGGAGGTTGTAAAGTTAATATACAATAAATACTTAGAACTTAGGTCATTATCCAAGTTATATAAATATGTTTATCATAATGGAATAAGAGGTTCTCGAGGTGGTAAATTTGACCCGAGTTCTTTATCTAGAATACTTAGAAATCCAGCATATGTAAAAGCTAATGATGAAGTTTTAGAGTATCTTAGAAACAATGGTATGGATGTTATAGGTACTTCAGATAGAAAATGTGGAATCCTTACCTATGCTAAAAATACATCTGATTCAATAGCCGCAATTGCAAAACACCATGGAGTCATAGAACCTGAAATATGGCTTGAAGTACAAAGTCAGCTAGATAAAAATCGTGATAAGACACCAAGAATAGCAACTGGCAAAACTGCTCTTTTATCTGGACTTATAAAATGTGGTAAGTGTGGTGCTAATATGAGAATTACCTATAAGGGTAAAAAAACTGATAAAGATTTAAAATATTATTATGTTTGTGGTACTAAAAAAACACTTGGTGCTGATACTTGTAACTGCAAAAACCTTAATGGACAATTAGTTGAAAGCTTAGTTATAGATAAAATTAAGAATTGTAAAGTGGAATCTATCATAAGTGAATTTAATAGTAATAACATTAAGAATGGTAATATTTTTAATGTTTTAAAATCTGAGACTAATTTACTTAAAAATCAAATTTTAGATAAGGAAAAACTTATTAAAAATTTAGTTATAGAACTTGCAAAAAATACTGGTAGCACTGCTTCTGATTATATAGTTTCTCAAATTGAGAGCTTAAATAGTGAGATTAGTATTTTAAAGAATAAGATTAATACTTTGGAATCTAGCAATGTCAATATTACTAGTGACAATATTAATCTTGATATTATTACTAATAATCTGAAGAGATTTAATGATGAAGTTGATAATGCCAGTTTAGATGATAAGAGATTATTATTATCTACTATTATTAATAGTATCGTTTGGGATAGCAGTTTAGGAAATCTTAATATTATTTATATGGGTGCTAAAATGGATGATTCTGTTTTATTGAGCGATTAGTTGCACTTTTTTAGTTATAGTAGAAGCAATAAGCATATCAGATAAGGTTGCAATATTATCTAAAAGACCAGCTACCATAAAAAATATTTATGATATTGAACTTAATATGGATGGAACAAAAACGCCTCTCAAAACACGTAAAGTTCCTGATTTTCAAAAGTATTTCGACATATTATGGAAGGAGCTAGATACACATGAGGCTTAATAAAAGATCTGAAGGATATATAAACTATGTGAAAGGTGTAAAAAGAGAAAAAAGAAATGTACTATTCTACCAACTATTAATTCTAATTGGTTTTATTGTAGTATGGGAGCTTTTAGCTGACTTAAATGTTATAAATACATTCCTATTTAGCAAACCAAGTGATATTTACAATTTATTTATTCAATATGCATCTAGTGGTCAATTATTTAAACATATTGGAATATCTGTATATGAAACTGTCCTTGGTCTTGTTATAGGGACTGTTTTAGGTATCTTGGTAGCAATTGCTCTTTGGTGGTCAGAAAAATTATCAAAAATATTAGATCCATTTTTAGTAGTTTTAAATGCTCTTCCTAAGACTGCTTTAGCTCCTATAATTATAGTTTGGGTAGGTGCTGGAATAGAAGGAATCGTCGTAACAGCTGTAACTATTTCTGTTGTTGTTACTATACTTTCAGCTTACAATTATTTTATGAATATAGATGAAGAAAAGATTAAGATGTTAAAGAGTTTTGGAGCTAGTAAATCTCAAATATTATTTAAACTTATATTACCTGCAAACACAGGAAATCTAATAAATTTAACTAAGATTAATATTGGTATGGCATGGGTAGGCGTAATCGTTGGAGAATTTTTAGTTTCAAGATATGGAATAGGATACCTAATAGTATATGGCTCTCAAGTATTTAAATTAGATTTAGTAATGATGGGAGTATTTGTATTGGCTATCTGTGCTTGGGCAATGTACGCTATAGTTAATATTATAGAAAAAATATACAATTCCAGATAGATAAAAATTTTATTTAGAATATTTTATGTTTCAGTGATTATAATAAAAAATGATTTCTTTTCAGTAATCATTTTTTTAAATTAAAACAAATAGTAAATTTCTGATTATCTTCTTATAACTCATCATGTTGCCAGCATAGCTCTATTTTATGGGCTTTGCTGGCTTTTTATTGAATCCAATTATACATAATGCTTAAATGCAGTCATTTCTTTATTACCTATGCTTAAATTTCTATAAAAGAAAAGACATCCAACTTTTTAATCAAAGTTAACTGTTTCAATATTTAATTTTCATTTTTTTGTGCTCCATTTGTTAGATAACAGAGACTCAATGAGTGAGTTTAGCCCAACAGCTGAAGTGAGCCAGCCATTTGCTGTGGTTAAATAGTTTACCTTGAAACTTGGATTTATCTTCTAAACTGACAATAGCAAAAATATATGTATTCTTTCATTGATATTTCTCTGTTATGCAAAATTCCTATGATAACAAATATTATTTCTGCAACAGTAAGATAGCAGTCCTTTAAGTCGAAAATAAAAAAGCTTGGTATCTGTAAAAAATCTAAACTTCCTCCCCAAAATACTTTATCTATCAAGCTACATATTGCCCCAGCAAGCCCACAAGACATAATTACTTTTACTGAATAGCTTGTTTGTTCATTTTTTGATTTGTAAAAAGCATATCCAGATATAATAACGAGGATAACTAAAATGTTAAACAATACCAGTACCCATAAATTAGATAGAATACCAATAAAATTTCCACCATAAGAAAGATTTGTATTTTGAACAGGATTAAATCTTAAAAATTTACCAATTATATCAAATTCAAAGTCCATTAAGAATAATCCTATAAGAGCTTTGCTAATTTGGTCTAAGAATGTCAAGACTATAACTGGAAAAACAAAAGACTTTACTTGTCTGATATTAACACCTCCTTGCAAAAGTCATTCACTTTTTCCTTCCTTAGTGTTGTTAAACCCCCCGAAAGGAATTTCGATTTATTGATTCCACATCAATAATTATAACATGGATAAATTATCAAGTCATTTCTTTTCTGATTTCGCAGATAATACTTATTTCCATGTAATTTATCAAGGGTATCTTATATAATTTCTTCTGAAATAGGTTCTTAACAAACCATGCTCCAGTAAATAGGGTTCTTTCATTTATTATAATATCCTTGTAAATTTTTTCTCCTAAATATCTTAAAACTCTGTATTTATTGAGATAATCTTGATTTCTATACTCTTTTTAGTATTAAAAAGAGATATGTCTAATAATTAAAACTGTAGAAATATTTATAAAGGCATAAGACAAATTTACCTATAATTTTTAGTGTTTAGATTCTAAAAAAATAAAAATAATTATAATTGGGTTCATAATTTTAAAACTTATTGAATATAATTATATGTCGGTTAAAGACGTATGAAAATAAAAGGAATTTATGAGTTATGTGTTGTATAAATATTGTATATGCAGCATGTAATAAGTCTTAGCACTATTTATATTCTATACAAAAAGATATTTGAAGGGAGATTAAAAATGGGAATATTAGAAGGAGCTGCAATGATAAGAGAAATTGCAATTAAAATAGCTAAAGAAAAAGGTATTACAGAACAAAAGGCATGGCCTGAAGCTATAAAAGAATTTAAAGAAAAATATGAACTTGTATTATAAACTTTGACTGTAAAACTGTCTCTATTTTATTGAGACAGTTTTTTATATTGTGATATTTCATATTATAAAGAAATATATATAAAATTTTAGCTTCCTTGTAACTTTTATTTGAAATAAAAATAATATTAATAAACTTTATTTGTCATATAAATTTGTTTTTAATATCATTTTTAAGGTATAAACCTTATATATTAGATATAAATTATGGAGGTATATGATTTGGATAAAAAACTTGAAAATAGATGCTCATGGCAAGAATATTTTATGAGGTTGTGTGAAACAGTAGCTGAAAGAGGAACTTGTGATAGAGCTTATGTAGGAGCTATAATTGTCAATTCAGAAAATAGAATAGTGTCTACTGGATATAATGGTAGTATTTCTGGAGATAAGCATTGTAGTGAAGCTGGTCATGAAATGAGAGAAGGACATTGTATTAGAACTATTCATGCTGAACAAAATGCCCTTTATTATTGTGCAAAAGAAGGTATTTCAGTTAAAGATTGCTCTATTTATGTAACTCATTTTCCTTGTTTAAATTGTACTAAGGCTATAATTCAATCTGGAATTAAACACATATATTATAGAACTGGATATAGAATTGATGAATATGCTATAAAATTGTTGAAATCAAGTAATGTCTTATACACAAAATTATAAATTTAATATTTCTTGTTTAATATTCTATAATTTTACAATATGCCTTATAATAGAAGTATAAGATATAAAAAGAAACAAAATTCTGAATTATGCATATATTAAATAGAAGTTAAATTTAATTGTAAAGGAGATGTTAATTTGAAAGTAGTAATAATACCAGGACACACTTTAACTGGAAAAGGTACAGGAGCTGTTGGGTATATAAACGAAAGCAAAGAAACAAGAATACTTAATGACTTAATTGTTAAATGGCTTAAAATAGGAGGGGCTAGTGTTTATACAGGAAGAGTTGATGAATCAAGTAATCATTTAGCAGACCAGTGTGCTATAGCAAATAAATATGAAACTGATTTGGCTGTTCAGATTCATTTTAATTCAAATGTTACAACTTCAACTCCAGTAGGTACAGAAACAATATATAAAACTAATAATGGAAAAACATATGCAGAAAAAGTGAATACTAGGTTAGCTACAGTATTCAAAAATAGAGGTGCAAAGTCTGATGTTAGGGGTCTTTATTGGCTTAATCATACCATTGCACCAGCAATATTAATAGAAGTATGTTTTGTAGATAGTAAAGCCGATACAGATTATTATGTTAACAATAAAGATAAAGTTGCTAAATTGATAGCAGAAGGTATATTAAACAAATCTATATCAAATTCTCAGGAAGGAGGGAGAGATAAAATGTACGAAAATGTAATAGTTTATACAGGCGATGCTGACAAAGTGGCTGCTCAGATTTTATATTGGCAATTAAAAGATTCTTTAATAGTTGAAGCATCTAGCTATAAGCAAGGTTTAGGTAAAAAGGTTTATGTTGTAGGCGGAGAAGCTAATAAACTTGTAAAAGGTGATGTAGTAATAAATGGTGCTGATAGATATGAAACTGTTAAATTAGCATTAAAACAAATAGATAAGTTATAAAATTATGATTATTTTATAAAAAATCAATAAGTTAGGACAAAGAAAAAATGATAAGAACAAAAGTTGTAGAGCTAATAGCAACAGTATGCAGAGAAAACAAACCACATAAATGGGTTGATGAAAATTATACTCCTTATGATAGAAGTGGTAAAGTTGAATTAATGTCAATAGAAGATTTAAATGAATTAATATCAAGCAGTGGAAAAGCAGATTTACTTTATAGCAGTAAGTTACAAAAGCTTCTAAACGAGATTTATATAAATGAAAGTAGAGCATCTTATATGTCTGGTTGTGGATTATTTTGGAATTCGTATTGGGATGTACTTGAAGAAAAATTTGAAGAATGGTTATATAATTCTTATATCTTTTTTGATGAAGATGATGACTATTTAGAAGGAATGGAAGATTTTGAGTTTGAATGTAAAGATGTTCTTATGGATGTAATTGAAACAACAAGCATAGATATATATATTCAAATGATAAAGAGGAATATTACCAATAATTAAAAACACATAATATCAAATTAAACGAGACTGTAAATCAATTTGTGCTTTTAAAGATAATTTCTACTTTATAGCAACAATTATTTATTTACTATTAATATTTCCCAATATATGAATTTTATTCTAATAAATTGTAAAAAACATATACTGGGATATTTCTAAATATTTTTGTAAACCATATATATTATGGCAAATTTTTAGAATGTAATTTTTTAAAATTATATTCTATTATCAAAGAATATAGATAACTGATTATATATACTATCCCA